>CAZSFB010000007.1:4591-21582 GCA_964606035.1 uncultured bacterium
CGACGAGGCCGGTCATGTCACGATCAACGACTCGACGGATGAGTGCGATGTCCTCGACTCGATCAAGGATGCGGTTGAGGCCTCCGGCGAGTTCGGCGATGACCACGACGACGGCGAGGACGACTGATCGTCAACTGACACCTGGATCTGCGGGCCGGTCCTGAAAGACTGCTAGACGCCCGGGATCCCTCATATAACGGGCCCCGTGGTTCCCCAAAAGGAGCCACGGGGCCCGGTCTTTTGAGCCTGAAGGCAGATTTTCCTTTCCTCGGGACCATTCATGGTTATCCTCAAGGGGCTATGGGTGAACCGCTTGAACAGACACTGAAAAGGCTTTCGCACAAGGGCGGGGAGCTGGTGCGGCCGGAATCCGGTGACCGGCTCCGTTGCCTTGCCTGCGGCCACCGCTGCATCCTGAAGGAAGGCATGCGGGGGGTCTGCAAGGTCCGGTTCATGGAGAACGGAGAGCTGCATTATCCATGGGGATATGCCGCCGGAATCCAGAATGATCCGATCGAGAAAAAGCCCTATTTCCACGCGTTCCCCGGCTCGAAGGCCCTCTCCTTTGGAATGCTGGGCTGCGACTTGAAGTGCGGTTACTGCCAGAACTGGGTGACCTCGCAAGCACTTCGGGACCCAGTTGCTGGCGTCGAGCCGGAGGAAGTCACGCCGGAGGACATCGCGAATCTCGCTATAAAGGCCGGATCAAAGATTGTCGTTTCCACCTACAACGAGCCACTGATCACCGCCGAGTGGGCGGTGGACGTGTTCAAGGCCGCCCGCAGGCGGGGGCTTGCTACAGGCTTTGTTTCAAACGGCAATGCGACGCCTGAAGTACTCGATTTCCTGAAACCCCACTGCGATATCTACAAGGTGGACCTGAAGGCCTTTTCGCAGGAGAATTACCGCCGGCTTGGAGCCAAGCTGGACCACATCCTTGAGACGATCCAGAACCTCGTGGACCGGGGCTTCTGGGTGGAAATCGTCACGCTGCTCGTCCCCGGCTGGAACGATTCCGACGAGGAGCTGAAGGGGCTCACAAACTTTATTGCCAGCGTCTCGCCGCTCATCCCCTGGCACGTGACCGCCTACCACCCTGACTACAAGATGCAGGACCACACCTACACCGGTCCCAAGCACCTGATCCGGGCAGCCGAAATCGCCGTGCAGGCCGGCCTCAAATACATCTATCCCGGCAATCTGCCGGGCCGTGTCGGGAGCTGGGAAGACACCCGCTGCCATCACTGTGGAGAGACTGTCATCCGGCGCACCGGGTTCCGTGTAATCGAGAACCGGCTCTCGGCCGACGGCCATTGCCCCGCCTGCAAACGGCAGGTTCCGGGATTCTGGTCGAATGGACTCGTCCCCGTGAAAGCTCCCCTGCTGGGCCACCAGCTCACGGCCTGATTCCGATGTACCGCTGATGTTCCCTGAAAAAGCTGAACCCCCCGGCATCTCTGCCAGGGGGTTCAGTGAACTTGGGAAGGGGGAGAGGCTTCTTTGCTTACCGGGCCTCGGCGTTCATCACGAACACCGGGGGAGCGCTGCGGCCCAGATCCATCGGATCACCCAGAGCGGCCATCTTCGCCGCCAGGGCGACTTCGTAACCACCAGGCCGGCCGGGGCGGTCCGCGTAGCTCACGAGACCCTTTTCACGCAGGGCCTTCACGGCGCTGTCAATCTGGGCGCGGGTCAGGCGGCGATCACGGGCGAAGGTTTCCAGATCGCCGTTGCGGGCTTCGTAGAGCTTTGCCAGGACTTCCACCTCGACCGTGGTCACCGGCACTCCGATGCGGGCCTCGATCTCGCGGGCCGCGTCCTGGAGCTTCGCCAGCCGGATCGCTGCCGGATCGTTCTGGTCCAGCCGCTCAATTCCGTCGTACCACCGGGTCTGGCTCATGCTTTCGCCTGACTTCATGGCCATTGCCACGGTACCGACCGAGGCGGCCGTCGGGGCCACCAGTGTGCCAGCCATCAGTGCCGGGCCCATGCAGCCTGAAGTGGCTGCTGCCAGAAACGCACCGGTCATCCATCCTGCCATTCTGATCTTCTTCATGATTCTGCCCCCCTTTTACCGGCCCTCATTGGCCGTGGGCATCAACTGAAAATATGTATTACAAATGATGTGCCATTCTTAAAATACTAATAATTACAGATAGTTATGTTTTATGATTTGGCTCCAGAATCGAGCAATGCACCACCGTGGAACACCGGGGGTGCGCCAAGTTGGGGAGACCGGGTATAGTCAGGCCGATGTCTTTTGATGTCCGTTTCATGAACAGGTTCATCCCGATCCGCTTCCGGCTGGTGGCCCTGTTCTTCTCGATCTCGATCCTGCCGCTCGGGGTTGTGGCGGCCGTAGTGGCCGACACGGTTTACGTATTGCAGCGGATGTCGTACGAATCGGGACTCAGGATCGTGAAAAACCTGGCGGAGGATCATTTCCGGGAACTCGCCCGGTCAGAAGCCGCGCGTGTCTCCCAGCATTTCGAGCATTTGTTCTCGAACCTCCGGCGCACCCAGATGGATATCGAGGAAGGGCTCGCCACGGGACGCCGCTACGGCCAGGTGCCGCCGCCTGTGAAACTGTCCCGGCGTGGTGAAGGAATCTGGACCTCAGCGAATCCGGACGGCCTGCGCCCCCGGTATTTCGCGCCATCGGGAGTGATGGAATCCGGTGCCGGAGCCATTGAGCGGGATCTGGACATTCTGCCCGCCATTGAGGATGACCTGGTGGCCTTCGCCCGCAACTCCCCCGACATTTCCTCCGTTTATCTCATCACAAAAAGTGCCGCGCTCCAGATGTACCCGCCTCCGGATCTCGACACGGCGGGGCGGCTCGGCGGACTGGCCCCGGACTTCGACTTCCGGAAGCTGGAGCCATTCGCGGCCATCGGTTCAGACCCGGCCTCCGCCCGCAGGATTATCGGCGTGGGAACCTATCTGGATCTTCTGGGACGCGGCTGGATGGTGACCTTTGCCGTGCCGGTCTGGAGCCGCACCGGGGAGTTTTTCGGGGTACTGGCGGCGGACCTGCCGCTCGAGCGCATACAGCCATTGCTCACCGTTCCGGGCGACCAGGGCGGTTTTGTACGTCTCTACGACCGTGACGGCCGGCTCGTGGGCGCAAGCTTCAACATTCCAGGCGCGGTAAAGACCACCTTTGTGGCGGGCGATGGACAGCGGGAAAAACTGCCCATTGATGAGGCTGCAGGCCTGTTCCGGGACCGGGCCCGGCTCGCAGCCGGAGTGAACAGCTTTGAGGTGGACATTGGCGACGGGCCGCAGCTCGTCGCGTTCCACCCCGTTGAGAGCACCAGCTGGACCCTTTATCTCGGCGCTCCGGCACGTGTTTTCTCGCAGGGCGCCATGGACGCCGTACAGCCTATTTTTCAGCAGGGCGTCCGGGTGTGGCTGTTCGCCGCTTTCGTCGTGGCGCTGATAGCCATTCTCATCGTGGCGACCGCCTGGCGTGTCTCCCAGTCCATTACGACGCCACTGGAACGGCTCACGGCCGCCGCCGAGAACATGGGAACCGGAGCCGAGATCCCGCCGGTTGAGGTGGACCGGGGCGACGAACTCGGGAAACTGGCGAGAGCATTCAATACCATGAGCGCCAACCTCACCGCCTCCCGGGCGAAGGCCATTGAGGCTGAGCGGATGGCTTTCGTCGGCCAGATGTCGGCCGTTCTTGCCCATGAGATCCGGAACCCCCTCAATTCGCTCGTCACGACGACACATCTCCTGGATCCCGAGACCGCCGCCGATCTCTCCGAAGACGAACGGAAGGCACTCTTCGGTGTTCTCCGCAAGGAAACCAACCGGCTGAACCACATCCTCACCGACTTTCTCGCCTATGCCCGGCCACGGGAGGTGAAACCGGCACCTGTGAACGTGCAGGCATTCCTGGAAGGGATCGGCGCGGTGCTGAAACAGAACGAGGCAGCGGCCGGGAAGTCCATCGAGGTCTCGGTACGGGATCTTCCGGAAACAGTGATCTTCGATGAAGACCAGATGGAACAGGTCATTATCAATATCGGCATCAACGGCCTCCAGGCCATGACCGAGGGCGGACAGCTACGGCTAGAGGCCCGTGGCGAGGTGGCACCGGCGAGCGTCTCTGGCGGCAGGCTCCGGGGCCTCGCGACGGTTTTCGAGATCAGCGACACCGGCAAGGGTCTCCCGCCCGAGATGCGGGACCGGGTGTTCGAGCCGTTTTTCACGACAAAGAAAAAGGGGACCGGACTTGGCCTCGCCATAGCCCGCCGTTTTATTGACGCCCACGGAGGGGCTATACAGGTGGACTCGGAGCCCGGAGCGGGGACACGTTTCACCATCTACCTGCCCCGCCAAGGAGACGCCTGACGTGGCACACATCCTTCTCGTTGACGACGAGCCGTCGAGCCTTCTGGCCCTTACCATTTTCCTGAAAAAGGCGGGTCACGAGGTAACCACGGCCGCTGACGGCGCCGCCGCACTGAGGGTGATTGAGGAACAGGTTCCGGAGGTGGTGGTCACTGACTACCGCATGGAGCCACTCACGGGCCTTGATGTACTGAAAAAGGTGCAGGAGCAGAATCACCCGGTAGAGGTGATCCTTCTCACCGGTGAAGGAACCATCGGGCTCGCCGTCGAAGCCATGAAGATGGGTGCCTTCGACTTCCTTACGAAACCTGTCAAACCCGAGGACCTGAACAAGGTCGTCAACCTCGCGCTCAATCGCCACTCGCTGGTGACGCAGGTGGCCCGCCTGAAGGACCAGGTGGGCCTGCGCCGCGGTTTCGAGCATATTATCGGCAGTTCTGCCCCGATGAAAAAGGCGATCGACCTGGCCCAGCGCGTGGCGGCTTCCGACGCCCCGGTGCTGCTTCTCGGCGAATCCGGAACCGGCAAGGAACTGTTCGCCCGAGCAATCCATGCCAACTCTCCCCGTGCGGAAATGCCCTTCATCGCCATCAATTGCGGCGCGATGCCTGAAGCGCTCCTGGAGAGCGAGCTGTTCGGTCACGCCAAGGGTGCGTTCACCGGAGCTGTGGCCACGAAGAAGGGTCTTTTCGAGGAAGCCGACAAGGGGACAATTTTCCTGGACGAGATCGGCGACATGCCGCTTGCCCTCCAGGTGAAACTCCTTCGGGTTCTCCAGGAGGGGGAAATCCGCCGCGTAGGCGACAACCGCAGCATCCGCCTGGACAGCCGTGTGATCGCCGCCACCCACCGCAACCTCCGGCAGATGGTGTCTGACGGCCAGTTCCGCGAGGACCTCTACTACCGCCTGCGGGTGATCGAGATTTCCCTGCCCTCGGTTCGCGAGCGGCGGGACGATATCCGGCAGCTTGCCCAGCAGTTCTGGCTCCGGGAGCGCAAGTCTCCAAAGGCGGTGATCTCGGAGGACGCCCTGGAGGCGCTCGCCGGTTATTCCTGGCCCGGCAACATCCGGGAACTGGAAAACGCCATCCGGCACGCGGCGGTACTGTCGGGTTCTGATGAACTGCAGCTGAAGGATCTGCCGTCCGATATCGGCGTGGATATCGAGGATGGAGAGGAGGCCGCGCCCGGCGACGACGCGAAGGCCGGCAACAGCTCACCGGCTGCGCAGTCTCCTGAAGAGGTAATTCCACTGGCTGATGCCGAGAAATCCCATATCCTGAATGCCTACAATGCCTGCGGGCACAACCAGGTGGAGACCGCCCGGCGGCTCGGCATCGGGCGGAACACACTGTGGCGGAAGCTCAAGGAATACGGAATCCTCAAGAACGCCTGAACGGACCGTGGAGAAAAGACATGAGACACCCGCTAGCCGCCATCCTGCTCTCCGGACTGTTCCTGGTGCTCCATGCCGGTTGTGCCATGAATTACGTCCGTTACGCGGAGTTCGACCGGGGTACCTGGTCCACCTCGCGGGAGTTCTCCGCCCCGGAGGCCGAGGTATGGCGTGCCATGCTCGTGGCACTGGAAAAGTTTCCGGTGGCTTTCACTGACCGGGAATCATGCTTCATCCGTACCGAGACAGTGGAAGCGGATGCCGTCAACGTGTTTCGCCTTTCATGGTCCAGTTCGGAACCGGAACTGGACCGGCCCGCCTACGCCCGTTTTTCGATTCACGTGAGCTGTTCCCAGACATCCGGCGGAAAAACCCGCGTACATGTGTACCTCCGGGAACGGATCTCGTTTCCCGCGCTGAAGCTGGTACCCTACGGCGACCAGCCACGTCCCGTACTCGTTGATGTCACGTCGTTCCGGCGTATTCCGGCTGGTGGTGACAGCGCATCCATCGGATACCGTGAGCAGCTGCTCCTTGGCGCAATCGGAAAACTTCTCGGGGAAGAGGCTGAAACGGTCGAGCTCGGCCCTGTGTCGAAGGACCGCTGCGTGGCGGCGTTCGAGGATGACGGAAGCGTCGTGGACTGCCCCGGTGCCCCGAAGGCGGCGCCGAAGGCCCCTTCGCTTCAGCCCTGATCCAGATAAAGCTGCTCGTGTTCCTCGATCCACCGGCCGAGTGAAAACCGCTCACTGACCTCGTGCCGGGCCAGCGACCCCATCATCGCCCGCTCCTCGGAGTTGGCGATGAGTCCCGCCAGCACATCCGCGGCATCCGTGGCGATCGTGATTTCCTCTGATGAGTCCTCAAGACAGCGGACCGCCCGGGAAAACTCCAGGGAGGTGAATGCATCAATACCCGTCGTTACTGCCGGCAGCCCCGTGGAAAGGGCCTCCAGCAGCGCCAGCGGAAGTCCTTCAAAGCGTGACAGGAGGACGAAGATGTCCGCTGCCCTGAGCAGCTGGTCCACGTCACCTCGCGGGCCGAGGAGTTTCACCCGTTCCTCAAGTCTCAAACCCGGCACCAGTTCCGCCAGACGGTCCCGCTCTGGTCCGTCACCCGCAATCCAGAGCTGCCAGGGCGGCACATCGTCACGGGTATTGAGCAGTGCGGCTGCCGACAGCAGCCGGTCATAGCCCTTCTGCGGAGCAAGCCTGCCCGATGAGAAGAGGATGACCGAATCGCCCGCGCCGTATTCCTTTTGCAGCCGCTTCCGCTCCGCCAGCTCCGGCGGCCGGAACCTTTCCGTATCAACACCATTAGTGAGTGTCAGAATCTTTCCAGCTGGAATCCCGAGCTTTTGCTTCAAGTGTCTTTCCACCACCGGTGCACAGGCGACCACTTTCCGTGCAACTCCAGCCGCCCGCCTGTAGCTCAACGCCGCACCTGCCGTGTCATGCGGATAGGGGAGATGCCAGGTCCAGAAAAAACGCGGGCCGAGACCCGCCAGCGAGGGAAGTCTCAGGAGTGCCGCCACCTGGTAATCCACCGGACGGTTGTGGACATGTACCACGTCATACCGGAACAGCTCCCTGAGAAGTGCCGCGTCCTCGGCCGGATTCCGGAGCGATCCGAACCGGATGTGCCGGATCTGCACCCCGCGGCTAGCGGCTTCGCTACGCAGCGGACCCTCGCCGGAACTTCCGGCCACAAGCAGCACAGGCTCAAAGCGGGTCCGGTCCAGTCCGGACACAAGACCAAGAGCGCACCGCTCGGCACCGCCCAGGGCCAGCGAACTCACCACTTCGGCAACTTTCAGCCTGCGGCTCATGCGACGCCCATGCCTCCACCAGCCGGAGCCACAGACGGCCTTTCCCTGAGCGACCGGAGAATCTCGCTGGCCGACCGATCCCCTAAAAGTGCCGCCAGCAGTCCGAATAC
Organism: uncultured bacterium; assembly: GCA_964606035.1. GTDB lineage: Bacteria > JAGRBM01 > JAGRBM01 > JAGRBM01 > JAHCIT01 > CAZMGV01. The sequence goes on from CAZSFB010000007.1 coordinate 12,291, forward strand.
AGCCAGGCCAGCCGCCCCGAGAATAACGATCTGGAACACCAGTCCAGCCGAACTGCCTGCCTCGGGCAGTGGCGCATTCCACAGGATAAAAGCCGTCATCACCGCCGATAAAATTACCCGGACCAGCGGGACATAAAACTCCCCCGCGGATCTTCCCGACCGGCGGAGCCGCCAGTCCATGAGCGGAAGCCCGATGAAGGCATTGAGACTCGTGACCGCCGCAAGCCCCATCACTCCAAAGTGGTCCACAAGGGCCCAGTCGAGGATGACGTTGAAAGCCACCGGCAACAGGCCCAGATAAGTCACGGCCAGCCAGTCGAGCCTCGCTGCAAAAGCCATGCGTGCGAGAAGGCTGCCCCAAGCCGAGAAAGCCACAATTCCAGAAAGGGCCACAAAGCAGGCGGCAAGAGTGCCTGTCTCGGCCACGTCCCACCCAAGCAGCAGCTTCGCGCCCTTTTCCCCAAGCCCGGCGACAAGAGCGGCGAAGCCGGCCGAAATCCAGGTCGCCCTCCGGGCGGCGGCGGCGGCGGTTTTTGTGAACTCTTCCCAGTTTTCTGTCGAGGCACTCCGGGAAAGTTCCGCAAAGACAATAGAGATGACCGGTGCCGCCAGTGCGACCTGCAGAATGGATGTTCCCCGAACGGCATAACCCAGCACCGCGAGCTGGCCCTCTGGCAGTCCGGACGCGAAAAAATTGTCCACGACATGGTTGATCCGGGTACCGGCAACGATCAGAAGCGCCGGAGAAGAGCGCCGGAGGAACATGCGGGCCTGTCCAGTAAGAGCACCGGGCCTGAGTCCTTTCAGCCCCCGGATCCCCGCCGCCATCACCGGAGGTACGATGAATGCCGTACCAGCCTGTGCGAGCATCATCCAGTGAAGCGCAACCCCCGCCGGAGCAAGCGTAAAGGCCGCAAGCTGGGCAAGGGTCGCAGTGACTCCGGTGACGGGCGGCAGCCAAAAGTTTCCGCGGGCCTGCGCTGCCTGTGCGAGAAGTACTCCAAGGACGCCCGGCGCAAGGCCGAAGGCGGACACCCGCAGGAACCAGACGGCCTCGGTCCGAACCGTTTCCGTGAGTCCGGGAACCGTCAGACGGATCCAGGACGGAGCCAGAAGCACCAGCATGGCCGCTGCTCCGAAGCCCGCCACCAGAAACAGGGACGTCAGGGAACCGAGTTCCTGACGAAAGCCGTCGTCGCCTGTTTTCTCCCTCGCATGGATGAGGAGTGGCATCGCGAGTTGCCCGCCCAGTGAACCCGCAACGGTCGAGAAAAGTGCAGGGAGTGCAGCTCCGGCAATCCAGGCGTCCACCTGCCCGTGAGCGCCGTATTTCCGCGCCACAAGGAACTGGAGCAGGAGCACCAGAAGCTGGTTGGCGAGTGCCAGCAGGGAGAGTGACAGATAGCGTCCCATGACTCTCCCGGTTCAGTTCCTTCGTAATCCTGTCACTTGAGGATGAGGTAACTGCCCATCACAAGGCCATCCAGCCCGCAAGAATAGAGCGTCGAGATGGCCTCCAGCGGCATATTGACGATAGGCTGACCCTTCACATTGAAGCTGGTGTTGAGGATGACGGCTTCGCCTGTGAGCTTCCGGAACGCCTCCAGAAGGTCCCAGTACCGGGGGTTGGTCTTCCGGGAAACAGTCTGGACCCGGGCCGTTCCGTCCACATGGATAGCGGCTGGAATCCGGCCGCGGGCTTCTGGAAGCGACTGGAACGCCACGATCATGAAGGGAGACCAGACAGGATGCGAAACGTACTCCTGAACCCGCTCCTCCTGGATGCTCGGGGCAAAGGGCCGCCACGGTTCGCGCCACTTCACCTGCCGGTTGACGATATCCTTCATCTCCGCCCGCCGGGGATCGGCGATAATGGACCGGCCTCCGAGCGCCCTAGGCCCGATCTCCATGCGGCCCTGCATCCAGGCAAGAATCTTTCCTCCGGCGACCAGTTTCGCCGCTTCCGCCGCAATGTCGTCACAGCGGCGCCAGTTGGCAACCTTGCTCTTGCGGATGGCGTCCTCGATCTCCATGTCCGAATATTCCGGACCCAGATAGGCGTGTCGCATTTCGGCGTCCGGCCGCTCGCCGGTCAGCTCCACGTGGGCAAGAAGCGCCGCCCCGATGGCAGTGCCTGAATCAGATGACGCCGGCTGGACAAAAATTCCGTCCAGCGGGAGGTCACGCCAGAGGCGGCCGTTCATCGAGCAGTTGAGCGCCACGCCACCTGCGAGGCAGAGATTTTTTGTGCCGGACTTTTCAAGTGTCCAGCGGGAAATCCTGAGACCTGCTTCCTCCAGCGTATGCTGGCAGGCGGCGGCCAGATCCCGGTGTTCATCGGTAATCTCGTCACCCGCCTTGCGCCAGCGGAGATTCCGGAAAAACTCCGCCATGCCAGAATTGTCGATCCGGGGAAAATCACCCTTCAGGTCGACAAATGGCAGCAGCGATGGCTCTCCGTAGGCGGCAAGGCCCATCACCTTGCCCTCCTCGCTATGGTGCCGGAAACCCAGTGCCTTCGTGAACAGTTCGTAGTACAGACCCCAGCTCTGCCGGACCGGGATGTGGGCGAAGGGTTTTATCGCCCGGCCTTCTCCAGCAGCCAGAAGGCCGCTTTCGTAGCCGCCACGGCCGTCGAGCGAAACAATGGCGGCGCGGTCGAATCCCGAGCAGTAAAAGGCGGAGGCTGCGTGGGACAGGTGATGCGCGTAATACCGGAGCCGCCGCTTGTCAGGGACGAGGGTTCCCTTGAGATTGCGCATGCCGAACAGATGCGCCGTCCAGAAGGCAATCTCCTGTTCGGCGGAAGCCCTTGTCGCCTCGATTTCGCCCTTCAGGATCGCCTTCGTAACGCCGGTCAAATGGCCCGCGGGATTTTCGTGACCCACCGCGATGCAGTCCACAGTGTCCAGTTGTGCCCCGGCCATCTTCAGGCAGTAGTCCACCGACTGACGGGGCAGGAGTCTCGGGGCGTGTTTCAGATGGACGAACCGCTCCTCTTCAACAGCGGCCACAAGACGGCCATCAACCGTCGCGGCTGCGGCGGAATTGAAAGAGACCGGGGAGGTAAGTCCGAGAATCTTCACGGGGCTGGCCGCCAGTATAGAACCAGTGGCCGCCCAAAGGGCAGTGGATCACTCATCCACGCTGACATTGACTGGCAGGGTAAACTCGAAGACGGACCCGCGGCCCACATCGCTGGAAACCTTGATACGGCCTCCGTGCATCTCCACGAAATCCTTGCACAGGGCGAGACCCATTCCGGCCGAGTGGTGATCACGTTCCTCGGCACCCTCGAGCTGCCTGAACCGCTGAAAAATCGTCTCGATCATGTTGGCCGGGATGCCCTCTCCCGTGTCGGTCACCGTGATCCGGGCAAAATCCCCCTGGAGCATGGACCGGACGATGATCTCGCCACCCGAAGGAACAAACTTGAGGGCGTTTCCAAGCAGGTTGTTCATCACCTGCTGGATCCGCTTTTTGTCAAAGGGGAACTTCGGAACCTGGCTCGCGAGATAGCTCCGAACCGTGATTCCCTTTTCATCGGCGATCACGCGGGCGGTCTCGATGGACCCGGCCAGCACGGTATTCAGGTCGTCCAGGGACCGGTGCAGCATGAGCTTCCCGGCAGCCGCCTTGTATGAGTCGATCAGATCCTCGATCAGTTCGAGAAGCTTGTTCGCACTCACCATGATCATATCGACTTCTTCGGCCAGTTCCTCGTCCAGGACCTGTTTCTCAAGAAGCGATCCGAACCCGATGATGGAGTTCAGCGGGGTCTTCAGCTCATGGCCGAGTCCGGCGATGAACTCAAGCTGCCCGCGGTTCACACGCTCCACCTCTACAAGCCGTTTTTGCAGGTCCTCCAGGTCCTCCTTTGTGATGTTTTCCGCCTGGTCCGGTTCTTTCCCGAGCTGCTTCTGGCCGCAATCCATCCGGAACAGGATGTCCCTGACCGCCGCAAGCGCCGAGAGGGGGACTGTTTTGTCATTCCGGTACAGCACCAGTACACACCCGCTGTCCGTGGGCCGTGGCAATGACAGGAGGACACCTTGCCGGAAGTTGCGGAGCGCATCCTGGAGTTTCACGTCCTTGGCCGAGGCGAGCAGCAGCGGATCAATCAGTTCATGAATGCCTGTTCCGCCATCCAGGAACTTGCCCAGTGTAGAGGAAGGCTGGATGGCGACCTGGTGGGCGGTAATGGCCGTATTGTCCGGAAAGCTGGCCACCGGAATCAGGCTGAGCTGTTCGCCGGTCCGGACCACCCGGTAAGAGACAACCTGATCCGCCTGCGCTGCAGAATGCACAAGGCGCGAGAGATCCCTCTGGCTGAGGGGAGGAAGCGCCTGTTCAGGGCCTGCGGTCATTCGGAAAAACCTCGAACCTGTTAAGTAGTTTCTACAGACACCCTTGGCAACCGTTTCACTCGTTCCCGGTTCGCCCCGGCACATGCAGGTCCACCAGCCAGTCTTCGACCCCCGGCCAGCCGGTGAACCGCCGGATTCCAGAATCTGACAGAGCCGCTTCGTACCGCTCCCGCTCACCAGCGGCGAGACGGTGCGCATGCACGATGAGGTAGCGGACCCGGTTTTTTCCGAGCCAGTCCCGGAGGCCCCCATCCCCCCTGGAATCCGCCCGGTCCGCCGGCAGCATCCGGCCGATGTAACCGCCCGGATAATAGCTCGAATAGCCATTCAGGAGCGGAAACCAGTGAACCGTGGAAAAGGCCGCCGCGAGTGCCCCGGCCTGGTCCAGTGTCTCCCTTTGCACCGGAAGCTCGGCCACCAGCCCGGGCGTCATTTCCGCCAGCGCATGGTAGACCTCCGGAACGGTGAAACCCTCTTCTTGCGTGGGAGAGAGTCCCGCGTAAAGCAGCGGCAGACGGTTCTCCCGGAACGGCGCATAGCGGCTCCGGACCGGGGCGATCTCGGCGGTGGTAACCAGCGCGGCAGCCAGAATAACAGCGTTCCTGACATCGCTCCGGTCACGCGAAAGCACCGTCTCCAGCCAGCGGAATCCGATGACCGGCAATGTTACCGCCAGAAGCAGACCAAACCTGGGTGGCGACCGCATAGAACCGAGCGGCGGGCACCAGAACTGCCAGCCGGCAATGGGGCCGAACAGGATATCCGTTCTGGCCGGATGAAAGACATGGTTCAGGGTGAGCATAAACCCAGGGATTGCCACCAGAACAGCAGCCCGGAAAAGAGCTGTCTGTGACGACCAGTTCAGGTCCAGGTTGGCGAGCGGTTTGAGCCGGGTCCGCATTACAAGGAGAGCCAGTCCCGTCGCCAGATAGAAAAATACGGACGGCCAGACGAGGCCGGGGAGATCCAGCGTGAAACGGGAGAGAGTTTCCGGCTGAAACAGGAACCGCGCGAGCCCGGTTCCAGCCGCAAGTAACAGCAATGCCAGAGCCACTGTCAGCGGCAGAAAGGGTTTCGCCGTCGTCCCGGAGGCCTCCGGAAGGCAGGCACCCGCCCTGCAGAGGCCAGAAATCCCTGCCAGCAGTGCGGCAGCGGTCAGTGCTGCCGCCAGCAGTGAGGGAAGCGACAACGCATAAAGGAAAAGGCCGGGGAAACGTTCTGCAACAGCGGCCGGTGCCAGCGCGATATCCAGAACCCTGAACCCCGCCGTGTAGTTCACGTACGTGACTCCAAGAACCGCAAGCGCGGGAGCAGCGGCAAGCAGGAGCTTCAGGAGATTCCGCCGGGAGCCGCCCGCTCCGATGGCCGCCGCGACCACAATAAGTGCCATGAGGGAATATCCGAGTGGCAGGACTGACTGCAGAAGCATCACGCTGCTGAAACGCACGGTGTCCCGCGGCGTTCCGGCTTCAAGCACACGGACCGACAGCAGCAGGACCAGTGGCAGGGTGAAGACCGGAAGCCGGATGAGCACCTGGTGCAGGTCATGCGCGGCAAAACCCCCGAAGGCAAAGAGAAGTGCAGAGCAGACGGCCAGGACACGGGACTCAAGGAGCGAACGCGCCAGAAACCATCCGGCCAGCGCGTTCAGCGCTGAAAACAGGAAATACATCCCCGTGTAGACCTTGAGTAACGGAATACCGGCCGCTGTCAGCACCAGCGCAACCACCGACGGCACGGCGAACTGTTCCGACAGGAAATAGGCGGGAAGTTCTCCGCCAAACATGTTCATCCGGCTGGCGGGGGTTCCTTCCCGCCAGGCATGAAGCAGCCACGAAATGGAGTAGTAGTTATGAAGATCGTCCACGCGGCCGGGAAAATACCCCGTGACCGCTGCAGGCCAGGTGAGTGCCAGCGCCGCAACCACCAGAACCGCAGGACCGGCCCATCGGGGGATTCTCCGGAAGGTTTCCGGCGGGAGCGAATCAGGCACTTTCGTAACGGCTCAGAGGATTCCGTCCCAGACAGCCGTTTCGTCTGCCATGGGATTCTCAAGCAGCCGTTCCGTGCCGTTGAACTCCCACACAGGGCACCGCACCGGGTCGTACGGGAGCCATCCCGGCACACCGGGCCTGCCGGTACGGGCAAACTCGACCCAGACCTTCTGCATGGAAGCCGAAAGGGCCTTCGTCGAGTCACCGCCACCCGTGAACATCCGGCCAAACCCGCCATCGGTGTTGCCGAAGACGAAAGGGATTTCCAGCGCGTGACAGCTCTTCAGCGCGCCGTTCATCATCGGTGATGCCCAGGTGAACAGATACAGGTAGGTGTCCTTCTGGTGCTTCGCGTGGCCCTCAACGAGCCGCAGCGCGGGGATGCGGAAAATCCGGTCGGACTCGAAGGCACAATAGATATCCACCGGTTTCGCTTCGGGCCGGGATTTCCGGTAGGCGGCGACAATTTTTTTCGCCAGCTCCGGAGTCCCCTGCGAGCGTTTCTGGACAACTTTCAGAAGGCCTTCCTCATCCATCTTCTTCTTGGTCATCTCCGTGAACTGGATAAAGAACATCCACTCGTCGAGGTTGGTCCCGGTCATCACAGGAACTTCGGCAGAAAGGCCGTTCCGGATGGCATCGAGCGGCTGGTCCGGAAGCACGGTACCGTCCACACAGGGAACAAACACCATGCCACCCAGCGGCAGACGGTCCTTTACGTTCTGGTTGATCGTGATACCGACGCAGCGGCGCTGGATCTTCCGGAAATCCTCGCCTGTAAGTTCATAGAGCTTTTCCGGCTGATCCGGCCGGATCCCCGCTTCCTCAAGGAATCTCTCCGACACGCGGTGTGCGTCGGCACGGATGCAGGCATGGTGGGTGGCACCGCTCTGGGGGATCGCCTTGTGAAAGAGCCCTCGGGCCGCCGGCGTTCCGAGCAGCGTCGAGACGCTCATGCCTCCAGCTGATTCGCCGAAGATCGTCACGTTCGAGGGGTCTCCGCCAAACCGCGAAATATTCTCTTTTACCCACTGAAGCGCAGCTATCTGGTCCAGAAGACCCGCGTTAGCCGTGCAGGGAAAATCCTTTCCCATGACATCAGCGAGAAACATGAACCCGAGCGCGCCAATCCGGTAGTTCGTGGTTACGACGACACAGTTGCCGTTCCGGGCCAGGTTCGAGGCTTCATACATTTCCTGGGAACCCGACCCTCCCATGAACCCGCCGCCGTGAATCCAGACCATGACCGGGCGCTTCTGGCCGTCGGCGGCAGGGGTCCAGACGTTGAGATACAGGCAGTCCTCGTTCTGGGGACCCACCTCCATACCGACCATTGTGTCCTGCGGGGCCGAGGGGCCGTATTTCGTGGCGTCACGAACACCTTCCCACGGTTCCGGCTTCCGGGGAGCCTGAAAGCGGAGCCTTCCGACCGGTGGAGAGGCAAACGGTATGCCTTTGAAGACACAAAGACCTTCGCCCTGGAGGCCTTCGATTTTTCCAGAAGAAGTTTCAACGATCGCGCCCACGGGGTGAAATCCTTTCAGATTGCCTAACAGAGAACTGCCCGAAACCTACCTCACCGGAGCCTCCCTGTCGAAACAGTCTGTTCCAACGGCGGTAAATCAGCGGGTCCAGGGGGGCCGGGCATTCGGGTCCTTCCAGACGCCCCGGTGCGCCATGCGTGCTTCCTTTGCCAGCTTTTCAAGATCGGGGTCCTCGGCAGGGGTTCTGGGCATCCACCAGACGTACCCCTCGGCCGCCAGCACATGGGAAAGCCTGCGGCCGTCCGGCAGGAAGACCCGCCCCTTCTGGACACCGCTGACGGGATCACCGAAAGGTTCCACCCTGAGCGTTTCTCCTTCCGCCAGGCGGCCCGCCATTTCCAGTCCCTCCCGGAAAAAGGGTTCCTGCTCACCGGGACAGATGACGTCGTGCAGTTCAATCACGAGCGGCTTTTCACCGTGCTGGCCACGGATGCGGCAGCCGGTTTCGACAGAGGCCGCCTTCACGTCCCAGAACACCGGGTCCTTCGCCGTGGCCGCGTTGTAGGTCGCCATCGCCGGCATCAGGGCGAAATGGCATCCGCTGTCCGTCATAACGATCAGCGCCGCAAAAGCAGCGGCTCCCCTGCAAATACGCCCGGATCTCGCTTCCATGTCTCAGCGCCCTGCCGGCAGAAATCCCTTCAGGCTGCGGGTGGCGAATTCGCCGAGCCCCGGCACCATCAGTCTCAGCATCTGGAGGATATCAAAATAGTCCCGCCACGCACTGATTTTTCCATCCCGGAACTCGAACGTGCCCATGACCGGAAGCGGCACCTTGAAGGGCCCCATTGTGAGTGTGTCCACCCGTTCGGTAAGCACCGCGGAACCACTGGCGGCAATATGGACCATTTCCACCTCGAAGGCGGTTACGTATTTCATCATTCCCTTGAGGGTCGCCTCCACCTGACGCTTGCCCTTTGCCGGGGGGAGCGGGATGTTGTGGTAAACCGCATCGTCCGTGAAAAAATCCATCGCCTTGCCCATGTCGAGGGATTCACTGAGGGAGAAAAACTCCTTCACGGTCTCAAGATTGCGGTCAGCTTCAGTGATCTTTGTTCTTGTGGCCGGCTTTTTTGCCGGACCCTTGGTAATCTTTGCCATGACGCCCTCCCCGCCGGCCATGCGGCGTTATTGTTCCACTATCACAATCCCGGCGGAGGTACCCAGCCGCCGAAAACTTCCTCCAGAAACTCTGCCGCCGCGAGTGTGAGCCGGTCATTGCCGCGCCGGGATGCCACCTGGATCCCGAGCGGGAGCCCTTCGGCGCCAAGCCCCAGCGGAACAGCCGTGGCCGGGGCTTCCAGCACGTTCAGGATTCCTGTGTAGGCGAAATCAATTGGTCGGCGGACCGGAGCTCCGTGAGCCGGTGCCGGACGCGGATGCGCCG
>CAZSFB010000008.1:0-6216 GCA_964606035.1 uncultured bacterium
GCTTTTGGACGGGATGAGGCGACTTCCCGTCAGGTCTGGAGTGCGCGTGAGGGGTATCCTGCTGATCCAGACTACAGAGACTTCCACAGCGATATGGGCTTTCAGCTGGAGGGGGATGATCTCTCTGCTTATTTATGGGGTGGAGTCGGACGGGGCATGTCAGGTCTCAAACTGGACCGGGTTACCGGAATCGGGGTTGCAAAGGGCTCCTATGCCCGTGAGGCCGCCCTGCAGAAGGCAAAACTGCATGCAGGAGATTTCGTGCACGGGCTGGCCGGTAGGCTGCCTGTATCAGTCGATCGAGACCCCGTAATCGTAGCGATGTATGATGCGGAGCTTTTTGGGCATTGGTGGTATGAAGGGCCTGAATTCCTGGAAGCGGTTTTCCGGGTGTCCGAGACGGCGGGTGTCCGGTTTGTCACTCCGTCAGAATATCTGGCCGGAAACCCCGTGCTGGAATGTTGCGAACCCGCCGGGGGGAGCTGGGGTGCGGGCGGTTACTCCGCCATGTGGATCAATCCCTCCAATGACTGGATATATCCGGAGCTATGGGCGGCGCAGGACCGGCTATCGGCAATGGCCGACCATTCCAGGGTAGACAACCCCGTCATGCGGGATGCACTGAATCAGTGTGCACGTGAAGTCATGCTGGCGGAAGCATCTGACTGGCCCTTCATGCTGACAAACAACGTCTGCGTAGGTTATGCAGAAAAGCGTGTCAGGTCACATCTGGAGCGGTTTCATGTGATCGCGGACGGTATCGAAAGTGGCCATGTCGAATTGCCGTTTGTCGAGGATTGCCGATGGCGAAGTCCGATATTTGATCCTCTGGACGGATTGCTGGGGCCGAGGGAGGCAAGGCGATGGGTATGATGTCCACTACCAATACCCTGGCGGTGGTGCTGGCCGGCGGCATGGGAAGCCGGCTGATGCCTCTCACGGCGAAGCGGGCCAAGCCCGCCGTCCCATTTGCCGGGAATTATCGCCTGATCGATTTCGTGCTTTCGAACCTGGTGAACTCCCAAATATACCGGATGATGGTTCTGACACAGTATCAGAGCTATTCGCTGATCCGGCATTTGTCCCGTGGTTGGACGTTCTCATCACAGCTCAATCAGTTCTGCGAAATCATCCCGGCGACGGAGGGGAAAAACAAGGGATGGTATCTGGGCTCGGCCGATGCGCTCTGGCAGAACATGTCCTACATCCGTCGCGACCGTCCCCGGTATGTCGCTGTTTTTGGTGCTGATCACATCTACCGGATGGACATCCGCCAGATGATTCTGGACCATGAGCGCTCAGGAGCGGACGTCACGGTCGCCTGTATCCCGCAGCCCCGTTCCGAATCGTCGCAGTTCGGCTGTATTGCGACGGATGCTTCCGGCCGGATCCAGACTTTTGTGGAAAAGCCGCCAGACCCGCCAGCGATGCCAGACCGTCCGGACATGTCGCTGGTTTCAATGGGAAACTACATTTTTAATCTGGATATTCTGGAGCGGATGCTGGCGGCAGATAACGCGGACCCGGAAAGCGCGCATGACATCGGCAAGAATCTGCTCCCGAGGTGGGTAAGCGAGCTTCATCTTCATGCATACGATTTTTCCAGGAATATTGTTCCCGGCAGTTCTCCACAGGAGACTGGATATTGGAGAGATGTCGGAACGATAGACGCCTATTGGAAATCTTCAATGGATCTCATCCAGGTGAGCCCGGACTTCAATCTCTATAACCATGAATGGCCGATCATCACCGCCCATGATCATTATCCTCGGGCAAAATTTGTTTTTGCGGATCGTGAAACATCCCGAATCGGAGTCGCTACCGATTCACTTGTTTGCGATGGGGTCATTGTCTCGGGTGGCCATATTGACCGCTCGATCCTGAGCCCCAAGGTGCGTATCAACTCCTTCAGTACGGTATCAGAAAGCATTCTGTTTGACGGTGTGGATGTGGGGCGACGTTGCCGCCTCAGACGGGCGATTATTGATAAAAATGTAAATATTCCGCCGGATACAGAGATTGGATATGACCTGATTGCCGATCGAGATAGGGGTTTCACGGTATCTGAGGGCGGCGTTGTGGTAGTTCCGTCGAGTGCGGTGTTTCGTTGAGAGAGATACGTCTTTGCTTCCTATGGCATATGCACCAGCCGCTTTACCGGCAGCCGGGTGAGCGGGAATGTTTCGCTCCGTGGGTACGGTTGCACGCCTCACGGTCGTATTATGACTTTGCAAGGATTCCTGGCCGGTTTCCTGCACTTCGCTGGACTGTTAATCTGGTGCCATCGCTGGTCCGGCAGATCGAGGAATACTGTGAAGGAGGCACAGATACTTTCCGGGAGCTTCTCCTGAAGCCGGTTTCCGGATTTGCCCCGGCGGAGAAACGTTTTCTGGTCCGGCACTTTTTCTCTGCTCATATGGACCGGATGATCACGCCGATTCCGAGGTATCGGGAACTCCTCGACCGCAGGGACGAATCCGTCAGATTAATGGGCGAGGCGGATGCGTGGCGGGCGTTTGGGGAGCAGGATTTCCGTGATCTCAAGGCACTCTTTCATCTGGCGTGGTTCGGGTTCTCCGCTCGCGCGGATTTTCCGCGGATCAGCGAACTTGTGAATCGCGGCAGCGGATTCAGTGAAGACGATTGCCTGGAAATAGACCGGATACAGGGGGCGATTCTGAGAAATCTCGTGGACCTGTACCGGGATCACTGGCGGCAGGGAAACCTGGAGCTTTCGACGACTCCTTTTTATCATCCGATCCTTCCTCTCCTGATTGATTCCCGGGCTGCGCTTGAGGCGATGCCGGAGGCGGCATTGCCGGTGGATTACGGAAGGCTGGATGATGCCCGTGAGCAGATTGTACGGGCTCTCCGGTTCACCTCTGACCGGCTGGGGCAAACTCCCGATGGAATGTGGCCAGCCGAAGGATCAGTGTCGCAGGCAGCAGCGGAACTGTTTGCAGAGCAGGGTTTGAAATGGATCGCCACTGACGAGGAGAACCTCTATCACTCTGTTAGGGAGTCAGGGGCTCCGCCGGATATATGCGGTCCCTGGTTCGCTGGAGCTCCGGGACGTGAAATCCGCATCGTGTTCAGAAACCGGGATATATCAGACCGTATCGGTTTCCGGTATGCACACCAGGATCCAGTGCATGCTGTGAATGATCTGATCCAGGGGGTGAGAGCCGCCGCCTCCGGATCCGCCGCGGACAGTCCCGTCGTATACATAGTCCTGGATGGAGAAAATCCCTGGGAGACGTATCCCAATGCCGGCCTGGATTTCCTGGCAGAGCTGGATCGTTCGCTAGTGGCTTCCGGTGATATCCGGATGGTGACCGTTTCTGAATTCCTGCAGCCGGAACACGCCATAAGGGGACGACTTCCCAGGCTCCGGGCGGGGAGCTGGGTAAATGGACGGTTTTCAATCTGGATTGGGGGCCCACAGAAAAATGCTGCATGGGACGCGTTAAACTATACTCGCCGGGAACTTTGGGACGAGGCCCGGAATGCCGGGAATATAGCTGCCTTGGAATCAATACTGGCAGCGGAGGGAAGCGACTGGTTCTGGTGGATGGATGGACAGTTTGCTACCGAACACCGCTTTAATTTTCACGATCTCTTTCAGGGACATCTGGAAGCGGCATGGGCAGCCATGGGCCGGCCGCCAGCCACCGAGATAATCGAGCGTTTCCGGGTTACCGGAGATACTACTGAGCTCATATGGACTCCCCATACCCGGATGAAAGGACAGATAGACGGTCTGCAGAACAGCTATTTTGAGTGGTCATCCGCAGTGCGGCTTCTCTGGGAAAAAATAAAAAACGCGGGGACGATGACTGCATCGAGAGAGTCACTGGATCATTTGTATTTGGGCTTTGACGGGGAGGGCAATTTGCTCATCCGGCTGGACGGATTTCTTTCGGGTCCCGAAAGGATTGAAGCGCAGGTCTCCGCGTTGCGTCGCCGGACATTTATTGCCGTGAAGACTGCAAATGGAAGCTATGTCAATAACGAACAGTCCGCTGCGGATCTGGTAGCGGTTTTCCGGAAAGTGCTTGAAATGAAGGTGACGATCCGTCCAGAACTGCTCGGACCGGATTGCATACTGGCGGTCAGGCTCCGCTGTTACCGGGATGAGCAGCTGGCAGAATCCCGATGGATTCATATGCGCGCACCTACGGGGGCGCATCGCCTTTCAGGCTGGAACGCCGTTTGACGAGAGAACCTGATGTCTGAATACCGACGCAACGCACTGACCGGAGGCTGGGTGCTGATGGCACCGGAGGCATCTGTGCGTCCGATACCGAGAATCGTTCATAGTGGTGGCTTCACTGCTGGGGCGTGTCCATTTTGTCCGGGTAGTGAATCGGCCTGTGGAAATGATATTTACGTAATGAGGAACCCGGCCTTGATGGGGGGGGCGGGTTGGTCTCTCCGGGTTGTTCCGAACCGCATCCCGCTTCTACGGGTTGAGGCCAAAGTGCCGGGTCCTGAGGTTCCGGGACGCCGTGTTGAGGGACTCGGTGCCCATGAAGTCGTGATTGAGACGCCGAATCACAGCCTGAAGCTGTCGGAGTATACAGCTAGCCAGCTTGCTGATGTCCTGCGGGCATGGCGTGACCGGATTCGGGACCTGCTGAATGACGGGAGGCTTCATTCATTTGTGATTCACCGTGCCGAAGGAGAAAACCGGCTGGAGCATCCCCATTCCCAGCTTTTTGCTTTCCCGGCCCTGCCTGGTCTTCCGGTTTGGCACCCGGGGCAATTTACAGAGATGGATCCTATGAGGACAGTCGCAAGATGCGGGCGATTTGTCGCATATATGGAATACGCTCAGGAGTATCCATTTGAGACTCGTATTCGTTCGACTGTAGATGGTGACTGGTTTGGAGATGGAGACGATCTTAAGGACCTCGCGGTGCTGATCCGAGATGTGTGGCGGCGAATTGAACTCGCGCTGCTGTACCCGCCAATTCGTCTGGCCTTCCGGGTGGCCAGGGGGAGCGTCCATGGTGCTAGTGGATGGGATATCTCGTTGCGGCCTTGCCTTCAGATATTTGTACCGCTGGCCTGGGAAGCGGGAATCCCCATCAATCCGGTCCCTCCCGAAGAAGGCGCTGAAACGCTCCGCAAACTTTCTGACACAGCGGATATGCCGTCACCAGACTATTTGCTGGAGTCCCGTCCAAGCGCATGAAAATCTGGATGGCAGCCTCTGAATGCTCCCCTTGGGTGAAATCCGGGGGACTGGGGGAGGCGGTATCTTCCCTTTCCACCGAACTCGCACGCCGGGGCCATGAAGTCCGGATATTTATACCCGGCTACTCGTCTATCGATCGTAGGGCATTCACATTTCATGACGGCTATGTCTCTGCCCCGGTAGGGAATGATTCAGAGCCGGGTGAACTCTGGTCGGCTGAAACTGCCGAAGGGCTTGTGGTGACCTTGGTCGAAAATGACCAGTTTTTTAGACGTGCTGGACTCTACGGGGAAGGGGGATCGGAATACCCTGATAATGACCGTAGATTTTCTTTCTTTTCCTGGATCGTTGCCGGTCTCGCGGCGCGGCAACAGCCAGACATACTCCATGCGCATGACTGGCAGGCAGGGATGTCACTTTTTCTGGCTCGCCATGCCATAAAAATGTCTGGCAGCTTTCCCGGTCTCGTTTTCACGATTCATAACGGAGGCTATCAGGGATCCTTCCCGATCGAGTCAATCGATGGCCTGGGTCTGGAACCCGAGCTGGAGACCCGGTTCATGGCGGGCGGTCCGCTTGAGTTTTATGGAAGGCTGAACTTCCTGAAAACCGGGCTTCTGTCTGCTCACGTCGCAAATACGGTAAGCCCCACACACGCGAAGGAAACCTGCACTGAAGAATTCGGATTTGGACTTGACGGAATATATAGAGCACTTGGGAACCGGTATTGCGGGATTCTGAACGGCATAAACCTTGATGAATGGAATCCGGCGCGGGATGGGCACTTACCTGAACATTTTTCATCCCGGCAGTTGGAGGGAAAACGGCGCCTGAAGGCTGAAGCGATCCACCGGTTCGGTCTTTACGGCTATCCAGATGATCCTCTCATCGGCATTGTGAGCCGACTTGCATGGCAGAAGGGCATTGACGTTGCGCTGCGGGGGCTCCCCGAGATCATCCAGCGGGGTGCGAAGCTGATTGTCCTTGGCTCTGGCGAGGCAGAACTTGAGACCGGC
>CAZSFB010000008.1:6226-21398 GCA_964606035.1 uncultured bacterium
CTGAAATCGCTAGCCGCCCGGTACCCCGATCGTGTGGGCGTACGTATCGGGTTTGACGAGCCGTCAGCTCATCTGGTGACCGCAGCCGCTGATCTCATGCTGGTGCCTTCCAGATATGAACCCTGTGGACTCGTTCAGATGCAGGCGATGCGTTACGGCGCATTACCGGTTGCGACCCGGACGGGGGGGCTCGCAGATACGGTGACGGATATCCATGAGCATCCAGGAGCTGGCACAGGGTTTCTGTTCGATTCCGCTGAGGCCGGAGAGCTGACCCGTGCATTGCACAGGGCTATCAATACCTACTGGATGGACCGAAAAAGCTGGGAAGCCGCCATTAGGGAAGCCATGACAAGGGATTTTTCGTGGGGCAGGGCAGCCCTCGGTTACGAGGATTTGTACCGTCAGGCGTTGGCAGTCCGTACCGCCGGGTAATCGGTTGCGGGTCAGTGGCGGAACCGGGAAGTCTGGGTCATTGATGCCGGAAGATACATGCCTGCCGCATAATCAATAACCATCCTGTCTGCATTGTAACGCCAGCCGAGGGTTTTCAGCGCTTCCTTGATCAACTGGATCCATTTGGTGGGCAGATTCTGGGCGTCGCGATCATAATACAAGGGAACAACCTGATGTTCGATGACGTTCAGGAGGTCGGCAGCGTCCCGTTGGTCCTGGATATCCGGATTCACATGGGTGAGGCCTTCCCCAAAAGCGAAGCCATTCCGGGTATCGTAGGCTTCTGCCCACCAGCCATCCAGCGTTGAGCAGTTCAGGGTCGCATTGAAAACGGCTTTCTGGCCGCTGGTACCACATGCCTCCAGCGGACGCCGGGGAGCATTAAGCCATAAGTCACACCCTTCGAGGAGATGCCGTGACACGTTCATGTCGTAATCTTCGATAATGACGATATGATCTTTCAGTTCCGGATCCCGTGAAAGCTCGACGAGCCGGTTGAGGACTCCTTTCGCAGGCATATCTTGCGGATGCGCCTTGCCCGCATAGAGGATCTGGACAGGACGCCTGGAATCCCGGAAAATCCTTTTGATGCGATCTACATCCTGAAAAAGAATCATCCCGCGCTTGTACATTGCAAAGCGCCGCGCGAAGCCGATGGTCAGTGCTTCGGGATTCAGTTTACGGCTGATCCCATGGTTCTGCAGCCGGTCATGGCGCCGTTTCAGGCGCCGTTCGACGAAATCGAACATCCGGCGCTTCAGTGCGATCTTGGTTTGCCAGAGTTCGACGTCATCGGCGTTATCAATGAGGCGCCACCGTTTGGGGTCACACTGGTGATTCTGCCAGTCCGTGCCGAGATAGTCCCGGTATATTTGGTCCATTTCGTTCGCGAGCCAGGTGTTCACGTGAACGCCATTTGTAATGTGGCCAATCGGCACTTCATTTGTGTTTCGATCAGGCCAGAGTACCCGCCACATTCTACGGGAAACCTGCCCATGCAGCGAGCTGACAGCGTTGGCATGGTTGCTGAGTTTCAGCGCCAGCACGGTCATGCAGAATTCTTCATTGGCATTGAAGGGGTCGGTTCTTCCCAGTCCGAGCAGTTCCCGCTCGGTGATCCCAAGGCGGCGCTGGAGGGAATGCAGGTAGTGCAGGACCGTATCCGGGGGGAAGCGGTCGTGTCCGGCTTCAACAGGCGTATGGGTCGTAAATACAACCTTTTCTGCAATTTCCGATGCGGCCTGCTCGAAATGCTGGCCGGTTTCCTCGATCCGCTCTGCGATAGCCTCAAGGATGGCGAAGGCGGAGTGCCCTTCATTCAGGTGAAGCACACCCGGCCTGACCCCGAGCCTCCGGAGCGCGCGGTACCCGCCAACTCCGAGGACGACTTCCTGTGCGATTCTTGTCAGCCGGTCACCACCGTAAAGGCGCATCGCAAGCGGAGACGATTGCCCGCCGCCGGACGAGTTTCTGACATCAAGGAGAACAAGTTTCGCTCGGCCGACGTCTGCCATCCAGACATCTGCAGTCAGAACATCGCTGTTAACTTCAAGCGTGATGGATACCGGTGCGCCGTTGATCTCGACTTTCCGGATGGCGACGCGGCTGGTGTCGAGAGGGTGGTATATCTCCACCTGGCGGCCTTCGGCGTCTATCTGTTGCGTGAAATAGCCTTCCCGGTAGAGGAGGCTGACCCCGTACACCGGAACACCCAGGTCCGAGCAGCTTTTCAGGTGGTCACCGGCAAGCACACCCAGTCCGCCGGAGTAGATCGGCAGGGATTCGTGGATACAGAACTCCGGGCTGAAATATGCAATTGGTGCAGATGCGAGGCCCGGTGCATTCCAGGAGGTCCAGTGATTCTCGCTTTCGAGATACTGGGAAAGTGTACGTTCGGCATGGGCGACACGTGCCAGGATGTGGGCATCATTCTCGAAACTTGCGAGCCTGTCGGGGATTGTGTCGGCCAGAAATGCAACGGGGTTGTGATTGACCCGGCGCCAGAGATCGATATCGATAGCCCGGAAAACGTCATCCAGCTCGTCATTCCAGCTCCAGTGGAGATTGGACGACAGCCGACTCAGCCGGGTTCGAAGGTCTTGCACGGTTGGATTCTCCTCAAAGTCGAGGACAACCAATATCCGCGCGGCAGAGATTTGTCCATGCGCCGGGGCAACCTGCCGGGAATGTTACCGGGACGTAATGTCTATTTTGCACCCATTTCCTCAATGAGAGCCGGTACCATCCAAGTGCCTACGTAATAGAGCATGTAGGCGAAAAAGGTCGCCCATACGAATACCATGACGAGCGGCATTTTCCCCTTCTTGGAATACTCGTGGACCACCTGACCTTCGCCCGGATCGACGGGACCCGGCTCATGTCCATTAACCAGTGTCGTGTCTTTCTCGTCGGCCATGAGTCATTGCTTCCTTTCAAGCTGGAAAAGCTCGTATTTTGGTTCTTCGGAGTGGGCGAAGTCGCCGTTACTGATGGACCACATAAGCAGCAGGGCGGCTCCCAGAAGTCCAGAGCCGACGAGGGCAATAAAGAATATGACTATGGGCGTCGAGTCGACTCCACAGAAGAAGCAGCCGGTTTGCACCAGTTCTCGAACAATCGGCAGGAAGGTATTCATTCCAGCTCCTCACGTTCAAAAAGGACCATTATTGAGCTTTCCACGGCTTAAAACTGGCCCTTTAAATAGGCACATGCCACCACGGACAGCCAGACCGCTGATGCGAATACATAAACGATCCCAGCCACAACCATATATGAAATCAGATCCGGGGCAAAAACCAGGTATCCCACGACTAGAAGAAGCCCAACGACGCTCAGCTTGAGTAGCGTCAGGATGATCCGGAATCCCGCTGCATCTCGCGGGGATGGCTGATCGATGGTCTTTGGCGTTTCGTCACTCATGATTACACCATAATCTGTGTAACGGTCACTTCGCGGTCAAAGCCAGTGGATCAGGCCGTCCGCCGTTCGGCAGCCACGATCCAAGCCACTGAACATACGCCACGATCGCAATCCCGTCGGCATTGGGCTTGTAGGCAGACTCAATGCGGTAGTTGTGCTTGGGCGGCTCTCGGTTTTCGGCACTCGCCCGCTCTGCGTCATCCGCCTTGAACGCCTCGATTGCTTCCCTGGCTTCAGCCTCATTGGCATAAGTGCATTCAACATCGCGGCACATTGAACTGCCATCGTCGCGAAACACCCAGAAGCGGTCCGTCTTGTCAAAGAACCAAGTGTATTCCGGCATCACACTTTCCGGGACAACATCACGCGGGCGGAAGAAATGGGCGAAATGCCAGTCATTGCCATACTTCTTTGCCTGGCGGATCAGGTCGGGGCCGACGCGGCGGGTTCCGAAGAGCTGGGGGAGCTGCATATCGGTCTCATATTCCCCTGCAGTGGAGACGGCTCCGTAATAGAGGGATTCGTTGGATACCGGACGGACGTACTGGCTGTGACAGTGCCAGCAGGCTTCGCGCTTGTATATCTCTTTACCGCGGACCACCGCCTCCTTGTACTCCTCGGGCGTCTTGAAATATTCTTCGAACTCGTAGGGAACCTGCGAGAACTCGCCGGTGGTGTTGGCGGTGTTGTTCGTAACCATGAGCCACGGCGCCAAACCGGTTGTCAGGAACCCGAAGGCGAACATGCTGATACCACCGATGAGGAAGATGAAGTTAAACCGTTCCATAGATGCTCCTTGATAATCTCCTGGCGCTTCAGACAGCCGCAGGCTTGCCCACGGTGACCGGCTGCCAGTTCATGGGGACATCGCTGTCACTGGGAATCACCAGTTCCTCACCCTTGGTTTCCGGGCTGGTGAAGGTCTTGTAGAGATTGAACATGAACAGCAGCTGGGCGATCGTAATGGCCGTTCCCGCGAGTGAGCGGGTGAGCCAGAACGGGGTGGACGCCCGGACACTGTCAATAAATGGCGCCATGCTCTTCCACATATACCCCTGCACGAGACCGGCGGCGGTCAGGGAAATGAACATGATAAGGAGCCCGAGGAAGCTCAGCCAGAAATGCCACTGGGCGAGTGACCGGCTGTAAAGGCGGCGGTGCCAGACCTTCGGAATCAGGTAGTAGACAAAGGCGATGGTCCAGAAAGAGAAAGTGCCGAAGAGGACCATGTGGGCATGTGCCACCACCCAGTCCGTAAAATGGATGATCGCCTGAAAGGTCAGCGTCACGTGGAATGCACACTGGATACACGTCACGAGATAGAAGAACGTGCCGGCCATTATCCATGAATACGGGATATTGCGGCCGAGCTGCGCCCCCTCTCCACGGAAGGTCATCCAGAAGTTGTAGACGACGGTATAGACGACCACGTGAACACCCACCGAGGCGACAATGCCTGCATACTGGGCCCACATGGGGATGGGGCTGAAAATATAGTGGTGGGTCGAGTTGAGCGGATAAAAGAACGCGAGGCCCCAGAATCCAATCAGGGACAATGAATGCGAGTAGATCGGCTTATTCAGGACAAGCGGAATCAGGTAATACATGCTTGCGATTCCGATCGGCGTCACAAACAGGCCTACGAGGTTATGGATAAACATGCTGGTAAGCGCAGCGCCGCCGGTACCCCTGGCAACATATTCCGTAAGGAAGTTGCCCATCACATAGTTGAGGCCTGTCCATACCAGCGCCGCAACGATGTACCACGTGGAAACGTAGAGATGCTTCTGCTTTGATTTGATCACCGGAACGATGAAGTTCGCGGCCATGAAAAGATAAACCACGACAATGAATGGGTCGAGCCATGCCGGAGTTTCTCCCCATTCAAGGGCCTGTGCGGTACCGCCAAGAATGCCTATTACCGTTCCAGCGACAATGGCAATCCATCCCCACGCGACGAAACGGCTCACGGCCGGACTCCAGACGCGCTGGCCGGTCAATTTTGGAATGATGTAGTGGAGCAAGCCGATGAACGCGAAAGCCAGCCAAGCATAGGCAACCGCATTGGTATGGAGCATTCTGACCCGGCCAGGGGACAGCCAAGAGATTCCCTTGAAGGGATAGGCATTCTCAAACTGAAGTGAGTAAAAGAGGCCCGCGAGAAGCGCCACCAGCAGGAATATGGGGGCCACTGCAAGGTGCAGTTTTACCATCCCATAATCAACCAGGGTTTCTTCAGTCGCGTAGTAGGGGTTCTTTTTTTCCGTGTTTTCACTCATGGTGTTTTCTGTCCCTTTAATGAGTTCTGCAATTGTATAAGGGTGATTGATCACTGCCCTTGTGCAGGATCGGCAGGGTGCGGATTCCCGCCCATCCGGAGTGACCGGACGTAGGCAACAAGTGCCCACCGCTGTTCGTCAGTTAGGTCGTCTTTGTAGGCAGGCATGGGCGTTCCGTTCACGCCGGTCGTGAACGTCCGGTAGATATCGGACGGGGAATCGCCGCCACGGAGCTGGCCCTTTACAAAGTTTGCCGGGTGGACCCGGAATCCCCACTGGTCATCAAGCGCATTGGCCGACGGACCATCACCCATGCCGGTGTCTCCGTGGCACTGGGCGCAACCCATCTGCTCATAAATCTTGCGGCCAGCAAGAACCTGTTCTGGCGATTCCAGGTCTGCCGGAGGGAGGGACACGCTGATAGGGGCCTGTACCATATAAGGGTCTTCCCACGCGGGCGAGAAAGTCTTGAGGTAGGTGATAATGGCGAACCGGCCGCGTTCCGGGAGCAGGTGCCAGGCAGGCATGCTGGTGCCAGGCAAGCCTCCGGTAAGAACCCTCATGAGATCACTTTCTGTCGGAAGGGCTCCGGACGGTGTCGAGCGGAACTTGAAAACGCCATCACGGAAATCACGGGGTTTTGGATTAAGCCACCGGGCGGCCGGACCGCGGCCATTGCCTTTAACGCCGTGACAGCCGGCGCAGTGCATGACATAAAGTTCCTCACCGCTTTTTAATAGCTCTGCCATTTCCAGGCTGGACATCCGTTCCGGGGTGGCGCCACTATTCTGAGCGGATACACCGCTGGCCAGCAGCATGGCGGCGGCAGCCAGACCGGCTGCGGCGAAGAATACTGGCTTGCTCTTCCGGGCAGTGTTCATGGATTTCAAGTCACCCTCCTTGGGATACGGTCGATATGGATTCGTTGGTGGAGACAATATCCCGTCTGCGAGAAACCCGCTTCCGGACGGTCTCGGTGTCCGCGTCATAGGCGGTTTCTTTTCTGCTGCTTTTGTTCATGGCGACTGCCCAGACGAGCGCGACAGCAGCCGGAATATGGAATGCCGGAACGAGCCCCGGGTACCCATAAATACGTTTGGCAATGACCCCGGCGATAATAAGCGCCAGGAAAAGTGATATTGAGACAATCCTTAGAACAAGATTCATGTCAGTCCGTATACTCTTGCCGAAGAACCCGGTGTTCGGAACCAACGGCTCCAAGCGAGTGAATTCGGCTATTAATACAAACTTCATACAGGTTCTATGACTATTGTCAGTTACATGGAAACAAGAGCAGTTTGTTGCGAGTTGTCGAGGTGACAATCGTAAGGTATGAATTCGGAAGCATCAGTAGCGGGGTAGAACGCGGTTTCGCCCTGTGCGCCATGTTGGCGGATGGGTGATTGACAAGTAAGCGCTGGAGATCTCTGCCGAGCAATGCCTGAACAGCACCGGAAAAAGCTCACATCTGAAAAACTCGACTGCACTCTCTGCGGGACGATCGGAAAGAGTCCGTTTCAGGACCTTCAGCGCCCTGATCTGGAACGGCTATCAGACCGGAAAGTGCATAACCTTTATCGCCGAAGCCAGTCTCTTTATTACGAAGGAAACCGGCCAACCGGTGTTTTTTGTGTCAAGGAAGGCCGAATCAAGTGCTACCGGCTCGGGCCGAACGGCCAGCGGCAGATCATCCGGATTGCGGAGCCGGGGGATGTACTCGGATTCAGCTCTGTCGTCCGGTCCCACAATCACGTGGAAACAGCAGAAGCACTCGAGGATGCGGTGGTTTGCTTTATTCCCAAAGAAAGCTTCCTCGCCATGATCGGGGAGCGGCGCGAGCTGCTGAACCGTCTGTTTCTTTCACTGCTGCGGCAGAATGACAGCCTTGAGCATCTGATTGTTTCGATGGCCACCATGAGTGTTCGCGAGCGCACTCTCCGTCTGCTTGCCCACCTGGCCCGCAGCTATCCGACGGACGAGAAGGCTGCGGACAGTATTGTGTGGCTGGATGTTCCTCTCACACGCCAGGAAATGGCCGAGATGATCGGAACGAGTGTCGAAACCTTTATCCGCATGCTTGCAGAGCTTAAGGACGAGGGGCTTGTCGTAAGTCGCGGCCGGTCCATTGGAATCCCCGATCCCCGCAAACTTGAAGACCTTGTCGGAAATGCGGCTGCCTGAACCCGTGACGCTGTGCGTCCCCCAGACGAACTACGCTGGTAAATAATTTCAGAAAGATGATCCTGGTCAAGGATTTCCGTGGCCCGTTTGTGTTTACCTTGAGTCAGCTGGCGAACCCGGCGGAACGACAATAGGGGTAGGGCTTCAGGTAAAGATATTGGATGGATAAGTCTTTCAACATTCCTGTGCATGCCTTGGTACGGTACACGTCACCAGATGTCATTGAACAACTCAATGGCCATGCAACACCGGTGTCCTACGAGTCTGGGCAATTCCTGTTTTATGCAAGCCATCGCCCCTATGGCGTCTTTCTTATGAAATCGGGCGCGATTGAGCTTTTCTGCACGGAATCCGGCAATCCGATGGATCCGCCGGACTTTTCCTGCACGGTTGCAGCGAACATTGACGACGGCCGGCCCCTGGTTATCGGTGCCAGGCTATTGGCCCATGAGGAACTGTTCCCGCTGAATGGGCGGGCAACCACCCGGCTTGAAGGGGTCTTTGTGGACCGGACTACGGCCTTCGCGGACCCGGACCTTCATAGTCTTGTCAGGCAGTTGGGTGAGACGGGCTCATCTTGAACCCACATCAGTTGCTTCGGCTCTGTCCAACAGGCGCCCCGGGCATAATCGGGATTCTTACTTCGCCGTCCTCTCCGTACACGGCGTCATCTGGATTCGCACGGGCAGGCGGAATAATGGGAGAGAAACCTGCCTGGCGGAGCCGGACGCTCACTTCTTCCCCCTGAAGGAACCTGAGTAGCTTCTCGACACCATCCCGGTTGGGGCTCAGCTTCAGCCTTGCGACCATGATCTGCCGATCCCCCCACTCGGCAAGTGGCACTGGCAGTGTGACGTGCTCCGGATATAGTCGTGTCATCAGGTCGGGTATTTCGGAGGTGATTATTGCGTCTGGCATAAAGCCTTCAGTGATGATTCGCCGGCTGAAGGAGAGGCCCGGACCGCTCAGCATCATCATTGTGTGACCCCCGAATGCACCGGGTGTCTTCAGGATTGGTCCAATGACATTCGCAAGATTCGCATCAACTGCGACGGTGACGGTCTTTCCCGGGTCCGGAGCGCAGCAGGAAGTGAGAAGCAGCATGGTGAGCAGCAAGCCCGGTAAACTTCGCAGTTGAGGCATGTTCATTCCCGGGAAACCTAGCAGACCCCGGCCGGTTCGGTAAGTGGACCTGAATATCGACATTCCTGGATCACGTGCTACTTAACGCCGGGACGCTGGCCAGGAAAATGGCCGGACAGGAGCTAGGACATGGCCAGATTCAATCACACGCTTCCTCCGCGGGTTGTCATCGGAGACGGCGTTTCTCAGACCGTTGGTTCGGAAGCCAAGAAACTCGGTATGACCCGGGCACTGCTTGTGTCTGACCGGGGTGTCGAAGGGACTGGTATTCTTGGCCCCATTGTTCAATCGCTGGAAAAGGCAGGCTTGTTTGTCGAGAAGTTTCTGGATGTGCTGCCAAACCCCACTGCTGACCAGGTGCGTGGTGCTGAAAAAATTTACAAGAATGCCGGTTGTGATGGCGTGGTAGCCGTGGGCGGTGGTTCCGTCATGGACGTGGCCAAGAGTGTCCGGATCATGGCCAAGCATCCGGGCGACATCATGGATTATGATGTCGCAAAGGGCGGTCTAGGAAAAATTACTGCAGACCAGCCGCCGCTTATCTGCCTGGCAACAACTTCCGGAACAGGCTCCGAGGTATCTGTCGGAGCGATTGTCACTGATGACAAGACTCACGTGAAGAAAACAATCGTCAGCCCGTTTGTAGTCCCGTCGCTCTCCCTGGATGATCCGATGCTGACGCATGGCCTTCCACCATTCCAGACGGCTTCGACAGGGATGGATGCCCTGACCCATGCGATTGAGGCCTATGTGTCAAAGATGGATTCTCCGTTCGGCGGTGCATTGGCGATTGAAGCTATTCGGCTCGTGGGAGAGAACCTGGTTACCGCAGTGAAAGAGCCGACGAACGCACGGGCCCGTCACAACATGATGTATGCCTCGATGATCGCAGGCATCGCTTTTTCCCAGAACAATCTGGGTGCTGTCCATGCCACGGCACACCAGCTATCGACCGAATTCGGGTTTTCGCACGGGTTTGCCAATGCACTCATGCTGGTTCCGGTGATGCGGTTCAATCTGGCGTCGGCACCGAAGAAATACGCCCAGATCGCCATCGCGCTCGGTGCGGACCGGCGGAAATCTGACGAGGAACTGGCTGAAGAGAGCGTCCGGCTGGTTGACAGATTACGGGCGGATGTAGGGCTTCCGGGCACGATTCGTGAGGGCAAAGGCGCGCGCCCGGCCGATCTGAAACGCCTCGCATCCCAGGCCATGATGGATGTCTGCCACGTTTCGAATCCGCGCCCCTGTTCACCGGACGCCATGCAGCAATTGTTTCTGGATGCGGGGGCTGACGCCTCCTGATCCCAGACAACTCATAGGAGCATTTCTTGGAACACCGGTCCGATTTCCTGGTTCTGGGAAGTGGCCTTGCGGGGTTGGTTTTCGCACTGAAAGCCTCCCGGTACGGATCGGTTAATCTCATATCAAAGCGGTCCCTTGATCAGAGCAATACGGACTGGGCACAGGGTGGAATCGCAAGTGTCTGGGCGCAGGGCGACTCCTTTGAAAGCCATATCGCGGATACGCTGACGGCAGGAGCCGGGCTTTCGGATCCGGAAGTCGTCGGGCGGGTAGTGAAAGATGGGCCGGCCCGTGTTCAGGAGCTTATTGACTGGGGCGTGGAGTTTACCCGGGGCGACCGGGACGAGTTCGATCTGGGGCGTGAAGGCGGTCATTCACACCGGCGGATCCTTCATGCCCGTGACATGACCGGTCATGCGATCCAGAAAGCGCTGCTGGCCAGGATACAGGAAAATCCAAACATCCACACTTTCGAAAATCACTTTGGTGTGGACGTGATCACAAGCCACCGGCTGGAAAGACTGCGGGGGCGGCGGGAGCCGGGCAGGAGCGTCTGCTACGGAGCCTATGTCCTGAATGAGGCGACCGGTGAAGTCGAGACATTTCTTGCCAGGTCAACGCTGATAGCCACCGGCGGTGCGGGAAAGGTGTATGTCTACACATCGAACCCCGATACGGCGACTGGAGACGGTATCGCAATGGCATTCCGGAGTGGCTGCCGGGTGGCGAACCTGGAATTCATCCAGTTTCATCCGACCTGCCTGTACCACCCTCAGGCCAAGAGCTTTCTCATCAGCGAGGCATTGCGTGGAGAGGGCGCGGTTCTCAGGCTGGCTGACGGGACGCCTTTCATGGAACGCTATCACGACCTCAAGGATCTGGCTCCGCGTGATGTGGTGAGCCAGGCCATCGACCGCGAGATGAAACGGACCGGCGCGGACTGTGTGTTTCTGGATATTACCCACAAGTCAGCCGCCTGGCTGAAAGACCGGTTCCCGAACATCTACGAGCGGTGTCTCCTGTTCGGGGTCGACATGGCAGTGAACCCGATTCCGGTGGTCCCGGCGGCCCATTACACCTGTGGCGGGATCATGACCGGCCCGGACGGCGAGACGGATGTGACAGGCCTTTTTGCCGCCGGCGAGGTCGCATATACCGGCCTGCATGGGGCAAACCGTCTGGCGAGCAATTCGCTGCTGGAGTGTGCTGTATACGCCCATCTGGCATCCGAGGCAGCAACCAGCCGGTACGGCCCCGGGTCGGGTTACCGGCCGCCAGAAAAGCCGATTCCGGCATGGGATCCTGGCCGTGCCACCGAACCAGACGAACTGGTTGTGGTGACGCACAACTGGAATGAGGTCCGCAGGTTCATGTGGGACTATGTGGGTATCGTCCGGACGAACCGCCGGCTTGAACGAGCAAGACGCCGGATTGACAACCTTATTGGAGAGATCAACGAGTTTTACTGGGATTTCCGTGTGACGCCTGATCTGCTGGAGCTCAGGAATCTTGCTCGTGTGGCCTCGCTGATTATCCAGTCCGCGCAGCATCGCAAGGAGTCCAGGGGGTTGCACTGCACCCTGGATTACCCGGGGCTGAATGATGAGGCATTCAGCCAGCCCACTATCCTCTATCCCTGAAAATAAGCTGTTACTTATGACCTGAGTCCTATATTCATGGACATGGGTTTAGGCTATTGTGTGTGCATATCCACGGAGGAATTGGGGCATGTTTGTCGGCTTTCTCAGGCTTATTCTGAATTTCTTTGTCGTTCCGTTCGACATCTATAAAGAGGCGTTCCAGATCCTGAAGAAGATTGGCGAGCGCGGTTTCCACAAGCAGGACGGCGATGAGATGGAATTGCCGCTTCTCAACTACATATGGGAAATCGGTACGGGGCTTGTTGCACTGGTTGGCATTGCCACGTTTGTGGGCGGCATTGTTCTGTCCGTCGCCGCAGCCAAAGGCATCGGGGCGGAGTTCCGGATCGGGATGATCGTGCTGGGAGCCCTTGCGGCGTTTGTGAATGTCTGGATTGGTGGCCTCGCCGTGGAACTGCTTGAAGCATGGATGCTGACAATCCGGCACCTGAAAGAGATCTCCGAGAATACCAAAAAGCGCTGACCGGATGCCGGTCGCTTCCGGACTGGACAGGAATCCGTGAAAAAAGTCCTGTTCGTGTCCTACTTTTTCCCGCCGCTCGGTGGTGGCGGTGTTCAGCGTATATTGCAGACGGCCCGTTATCTCCCCCGGTTCGGCTGGAAACCTACCGTCCTGACCGTTGAGGGTGGTGACTGGACGTCTACGGACACGGCCGGACTTGCGAGAATTCCTCCAGAAATTAAGGTCGAGCGGACCTCATACACGACTGCAGCGCGGCTGAAAGCCAGGTTCTTTGGAGGTCCACGGAATACGTCCGTTTCCCAACTGCCCACAAGCGGGTGGGAAGCTCCAGCAGCAAGCTCCCGGGACCATGTTGTCAGGAAATTGAGATGGCTCTGGCAAACGCCGGATGAGTTCCTTGGGTGGTACCCCTATGCGGTTCGTCGCGGGATATCTCTGCTGGCATCTGAGAAACATGATGCCATCGTCTCAAGTGGCCCCCCATGGACCTCTCACCTAATCGGTCGTTCACTAGCGCTAAAGACGGGACTTCCGTGGCTGGCAGATTTTCGTGACGGCTGGACACTTATGGTTCGTAACCCCCACGGCGCGGGAATCCAGTTCCGAATTGAATGCTGGCTGGAAAAGAAAGTCCTGAATCAGGCGGACGCCGTGGTTTTTACGAACGAGCAGATGCAGCGTGACTACATTGAGAAGCGTTCGTTGCCTTCGGAAAAGGCATGGACGGTTACCAATGGTTTTGACCCGGAGGAGTTCTCTGGAGAGGTTCTGCCGTCGTCTGATTTTGTTATTTATTATGCCGGGACGACCTTCGCGGGGCAGCGGCTCGAAAAATTGTTCCCGGCCATTGCCCGTCTGATCCACCGGCATCCGCAATTGAATATCCGTATTGAATATGCCGGCACCGAAGGGAAAGCTTTGATGGTTGAGGCCGAAAGAGCGGGATTGGGCTTGAAATATGTGGATCTCGGTTACCTCCCGCATGGCGAAACCATCCGTCGGATGCGAAGTGCATCGTTGCTTGTCCAGCCGGCATTTGATGGTGAGATCGCCAGGTCCATGTACCCCGGCAAGCTGTTCGAAATCCTCGCCGCTGGACGGCCAATCCTGTATGTAGGTCGTGATGGGGCGACGGTGGATATTCTCCGGGAGCTTGGTATCGGGCGTTTTGTAATCGGTGTTCCGGGGACACCGGATGTGGACCGGGCCTTGGACGATACGCTTGATGACATGGTGAAACTCCATCAGGCCGGTTACAGACTCCCGGCTGCGGTGCGGATCGAGATCGAAAGCCGTTTTTCCCGAATGGAGCTGACACGCAGGTTTGCCGGGATACTGGACCAGATATCAGCGAGTGACGGCTGAGGGAATCCCTTACTCCTGGACTCCTACACCTGTGAGTGGATCCAGCCCCGCTTCGCGGCGTTCGCGCTTCAGCCGGGCGAATGACATGGCCTCCAGACGGCGGATTCTTGCTTCCATCGGAGGGTGGGTGGAGAGGAACGTGGCAAACCGGCTTTCCTTTTCGTTCAGGCGTGAACCCTTTGGGTCATCAATAAACAGTGGCGCGGTTGCCGGGTGTGCAACGGCTGTCGGCTGGATCGAACTGCGGATTTTCTGCAACGCCTTCGCAAGGGATTCAGGATTGCGGGTGAGTTCGGCGGATGTGGCATCTGCCAGGTACTCTCGCTCCCGCGAGACAGCCATGGCGGCGATGCGGGCGAATATCCGCCCGATTATCCAGGAAATGACCGCAGCCAGAAACATGATCGCAATGGCCTTTCCGGTTTCCTTGCTCCGGAGCGACCACCGCCTGTAACGGGTTCCCCGCATCATTACCTCGGTCATGAGGAGAATGGCCCCCAGCATACAGGTGACAAACAGCAGAAGCAGCGTGTCCCGGTTGCGGATATGGCCCATCTCGTGAGCGACGACTGCCTGGAGCTCGTCACGGTCCAGTGCGGAAAGCAGTCCTTCCGTGATCGCAATGGCGGAGCGGCTGGGGTCACGCCCTGTGGCGAATGCGTTCAGGTCGGGATCAGGAAGGACCCAGAGGCTGGGGAGGGGTATTCCGGCCGCAATCGACATCTCCTCGGCCACGTTCATGAACTGTTTTTCTTTTGGATCGTCTGGATTCACCGGGCGGGCCCCCGAAACATAGAGGGTCGCCCGGTCTCCGAAATAGTAGCTGAAGCTGGCGATGCCGATGGCCATGCACAGGGCCGCCATAGCAGTTCCTGCCGGAGTGAGAATAAACGGAGTGTGGCTGATATGGCGTTCTGGCTTGCAGTCTCCCCCTACGGACCTCATGAGGGATTCGTCCATGTAGTCTGTGGAGAAGAAACCCGATCCGGTACTGCACCGGGAACGGATCTCGCTTTTGGGACCGGTTTCGCCAGTAAACGACTGGACTGTTCCGGTGAGCCAGATATTAAAGGCCCAGGCAACGGCAACCAGTACAGCCGTCAGGAGGCCGACCAGCCAGATCGTCCGCTGACGGTTTCTGGCCTGTGCCTCGTGAAAGTTCACTTCAGGGAGACCTTGGGGACCGCCCGTTCAGCGGCATCTTCAATCGCCCAGAGCGGGGAAGCCGTCATGCCGGCCATTGATGCCACAAAGTTGGCCGGAATCTGTTCAATCCGGGCGTTAAACTGGGTAGCCACATCGTTGTAATGCTGGCGTGCGAATCCAATGCGGTTTTCCGTGCTGGTGAGCTCTTCCTGTAGAGCCTGGATATTCTGGGTGGCCTTGATCTGGGGGTAGTT
>CAZSFB010000009.1:0-20712 GCA_964606035.1 uncultured bacterium
CAGTCAGTGTGTTAGGTTCATTCGCGACGGAGGGTGCAGCATGGCAGAGCCGCTTGGACGTTTCCCCGGTGAACTGGTCGATGTGCGGGAGTCGCACCGGTTCGATGCAGACTCACTGGACCGCTACATGTCTGCCAATGTCGAGGGTTACCGCGGCCCCCTGAAAGTCCAGCAATTCGAGGGGGGACAGTCCAACCCCACCTTCGCCGTTCTGACTCCCGAACAGAACTACGTCATCCGCAAGAAACCGCCCGGGAAACTGGAAAAATCGGCCCACGCCGTCGAGCGGGAATACCGGATCATCACGGCGCTTCAGTCCAGCGGCGTCCCGGTGCCCAAAACCTATGCCCTGTGCGAAGACACGTCCGTCATCGGTACACCGTTCTTCGTAATGGAGGCCGTGCAGGGCAGGATATTCCGCAACCCGGCAATGCCGGATGTCAAAACCCCGGAAGAACGCGGCGAGATGTATTCCGACATGGTCCGCACGCTCGCAAAGCTTCAC
This sequence comes from uncultured bacterium, assembly GCA_964606035.1. GTDB lineage: Bacteria > JAGRBM01 > JAGRBM01 > JAGRBM01 > JAHCIT01 > CAZMGV01. The sequence goes on from CAZSFB010000009.1 coordinate 506, forward strand.
CGCATTGACTGGCAGGCTGCCGGGCTCTCCGATTACGGCAAACCCACGAACTACATGGGGCGCCAGGTCGCACTATGGAAGGACCAGTACACCCGCACGAAAACCTACGACATCCAGTCAATGGATAAGCTCATGGCCTGGTTCCCGGATCACCTGCCGAAGGACGACTGGACCACGATCATGCATGGCGACTACCGGCTCGATAATGTCGTGTTCCACCCGACGGAACCCAGGGTCGTCGCCGTGCTCGACTGGGAGCTCTCGACACTGGGCCACCCGCTGGTGGACCTTACGGCCAACACCATGCTCTATCACGTGCCCAACAATCCGATGGCCGACAGGATGGGCGGGCAGTCCGGTCTCATGGGCGTCAGGTTCGCTGAACTCGGCATCCCGACAGAAACCGAATACATTGACCTCTACGCCCGGGAGATGGGGCTGGAGTCCATTCCCGACTACAAGTACTTCATGGCCTTCGGGATGTTCCGCGGCGCGGCGATCATCCAGGGGATCGTCAAGCGGAATCTGGATGGCAACGCCAGTTCATCGCGGGCCGCCATGTTCGGGCCTGCAGTACGGTTGCTCGCGGATCTTGCCTACCGGCAGGTGGCAGACCGGATCGGGAGCTAGGAGACAGACATGGCCCGCCAGCACTTCACCAAGTTCGTCATCAACCCCGACGACGATTTCATGCACCCTGACGAGGGGAAGCCGAACTATAACGAAAGCATGTATTTCAACCTGATTGATCCGCATCAGCGGGTCGGCGGCTGGTTCCGGCTCGGCAACCGAGTCAATGAAGGCCACGCGGAGATGTCCTGCTGCGTGTATCTGCCTGATGGCCGGATCGCTTTCATGCATGACAAGCCAAAGATTTCGGACAACAGGTCGTTCAACGCCGGCGGTATGCAGTTCCAGGTGGTTGAGCCGTTCAAACGGCTCACAGTCAGCTATGCGGGGAAACTTTGCGTGATGGAACGGCCACATGAGATGGCCGATCCATCCTACGCCTTCAAGAACAATCCGGTAGAGGATGGAGAAATCAGCCTCGACCTTACCGGCGTATCACCAATGCACGGTGGTATCCGTGTTATGGCGAACGGTGCACCGCTCCCGGACGTCGCGGGTTTCGCAAAAGGCCACACCGAGCAGCACATGTCCGGCTCGGGCACGATCAGGATCGGCGGCAACACATGGAGGATTGAAGGCTTTGGTCTCAGGGATCACTCCTGGGGCCCTCGCCACTGGTCCAACATCCACTGGTATCGCTGGCTGCCAATGAACTTCGGCGGCGATTTCGGCGCGATGGTTTCGGTCGTGAAACTTGGGGCCGGTCCCAAGGTCGCCACCGGTATGGTCCTCGAAAATGGTGCCTACAAGCGGATTGAGCAGGCCCGGGTCCTGCCAGAATGGGACAGCAAATTTTACCAGACGTCACTGAAGGTCTGGGTCAAGACCGACGATGACCGGGAATACGAGATGGAGGGCAAGGTGCTGTCGCTCATTCCGCTTCGCCACCGCAGGACCGCCCCTGACGGAACGAAATACCTCACCCGCATCACCGAGGGGCTCACCGAATACCGGTGCCGGGAAGTGACGCCTGGTATCTCCGCTCCGACGGAACGGTCAGGCTTCGGAATCTCCGAGTTCCTCGACCAGATCGACGAGGATGGAACACCCGTCGGCTTCCGGGACAAGCAGGGCGAGGAAAAGATAACCGGGTTCTGAAACTGGCAGTTACTTCCGGCTCAACTTAGTTCCGGTATCCGGAGCGTATCGGCGAGTGCTTTCGTACAGGTTAACCCAAATTCCGGCATTAATCAGCCATCACCGTTCAGTTCGAACTCGCCAATTCCAGCAAAGGAAAGCCCCCCCCTGACGGGGAGGGCCTTTCTGGCCGTCCGGCATCACTGCAGGTCGCTTAATGGTTCATGGCCGGTGCGGGTTCTTCCGAAGCGGCCTTGACCGCCGCGCGTATGGCATCTTCCAGCGTTGGCCCCAGCCGCGCATGTCCACGGAAGACGGCCGCCACGGCCTTCATCTGCGTCGTACGATTCTGCTGCGAGCGGAGGAAGATCGGTTCTATGTAGATGACCTCGCGGCCCACAATGAGCGGCATTGTATGGCCACGAATCACGTCAGCACCCATGCGGTTCCACCACGAGAGCTGGCGGCTAATATCCGGATTCTGATCAATAGCAGCATCGGCCTGCTCTGGACCCGGGAAGAAGCGGCCCTTGGGTACCATGAGCATGGTTATCTTTCCGTAATCGTCGCCGTCCTGGTAGGCGATGGGCAGGCCACGGAGATTCAGGGCCTTTTCGCCGGTAAACGGCATCATGAGGCTGTACTGCACTTTCTCGGACGATTCAGGCAGCGCACCACCAGTTTCGAGCAGGTAGTTAATCGGCTCGGCCGAGAAAGTGATGGCCTTGCCGTTATCCATGATCGGACCAAGCACCTCGTCGGCGTCATCCATCATGTCTTCCATGTTGAAGAAGTACATCGGATCTCGCATCTGGTAGTAGATGTAGATATCGTCGAACTGCAGGTGGAAAAACTGGACCGGGTAGGTGATCTGCGAGCGAACCTCGGCCGGCATCTCCTTCCCGTCGGTGAACAGGCCGGGATAGATCTTCGACCAGGTTTCGATCAGTGGCGAATCCGAAATCTTGTAGAACTTCACCTCGCCACTATATGCATCCACGGTCGCTTTGACCGAATCTTCGATGTAATTCGCCCAGCGATGCGGCCGCGGGTAGCGGGTGCGCTCGTCTGACTTGTCACCGAGATCTCCCATCCAGCTGTTTGGATAGGCGTTGCTGGTGGTCAGACCGTTCAGAACCCAAGTAATCCGGTCGCCGTTGGCGAATGCATGGCCGTTCGTGTCGTAGTAGAGGAACGGCGCGATACGGTTCAGGCGTTCCACCGGAACGCGATTGTAATGGACGCGTGTTTCATCGGTGATGAGGCCGCTGAATACCACATCGAAGAACTGCCCGCTTTCCCAGCCGAAGGCTAGCCGCTTGATGAGTGAATTGATGTGGACGCCGGTTCCGTCGCCGGGCGGCAGGATGAACTCCGCCCGGTCCTGGTCGGTCGGGTAGTCCAGTTCCTTCATGCTCTTGACGTTCGTGTAGGCGATCGTGCCCGAGCCCTCGCCGTAATAGACACGGGGGTTTTCGGCCTTGAGCGCGTCATGTGCCGTCTCAACGGGAATGTTCTTTGAAACGTATACCGGATCGCCTTCCGCCGTGCTCTGCCCGGCCTCGCCCATCACCAGGCCGAAACCGTGGGTAAACAGCATATATTGTTGTCCCCACCATGCGAGCCAGGGCTGCGGCTCAACCAGCGGGACCTCGCGGATGGCGCTGAAGAGCATTTTCTTCTCACCGTTGATCGCGTATCGGACCGAATCGATACCAAGGAAGTTATAGTAGGCACGCAATTTCTGTTGCTGCCACAGGATTTCCTCGGTTGGCCCATAGATGATCTTGTCTCCCTGGGTCTTCAGGATACGGAGCGAATGCTGCGGATCAAGCTGGGCCTCGAGGTAAGATGTGAAACCCGGCCACAGCGGTGCGTTGCGGACAGTCGGACTGTTCAGGATTTCCTCGGGCGGAGGGACGGGATCGCCATGCCAGTTCGGAATAAATTCCGCCTGGGTGATCTTGTTCAGGTCATATCCCTTGCGGGTCGCCTCGATGTGGTTGCGGATATGATCGAGCTGGATGACCGGCTCGTTCGGGCGGACATAGATGTTACCCTTGATGCCGACGAGACCCTTGAAGCCGAAGTCGACGAGGATGAGCAGGAACACGAGATTCCGCAGCCTGACCTGGCCTTTGCGCCAGTCTTCGGACGGCTGCGCATCCCCGGCCACACGGTTCAGGTTATTCAGGTACATCACCACGGCCACCGTGATCCCCAGGATCACAAGCATCGTGACGTAGATGTAGTTCAGGTTCGAGAACAGGCCCTCGGTATCAAGGTAGGTGGCACCTTGCTTGATGACATGCTTCTCGTTTGCCTTCAGGAGAATGCTATAGCGCGACAGCCATTCTCCGGCAGCGAGGATCACGCCCCAGACCGCCAGCGGGATAAGGACCGGGCGGGTTGCGAGGTGGCCCGTCAGCTGCCAGAGCCGCGATAGGCCCTTGCTGGAAAGCACACGTCCCTCATTGGTCCACACCATGTAGGAACAACCGATGGCCGACAGGACGCCGGCGGTCGTGCCGAACAGGAGCGCGTACCAGATCGTCCAATAGTTCGACAGCTCGTAGACATAGAATCCAAGATCCTTGCCGAATACCGGGTCAGTCTCACCGAAATCCTTGCCGCCAAACAGCAGGAAATCCCGGTATTCGAGGCACAGGAAGTAGGCACCCACCGAACCGGCGATCAGGGCCAGATTGATGATGAACCGGCGCTGCCGTGCAGTAATCGGATTCATAAAGGCCGGCATGGCAACCGACACGGCCGTCATCAGGAAGCCGACGACAAAAAGTTTTGCGCCCATGCCGAAGTTGGTCCAGAAAACCGATTCGTGGCCGACCGCCTCCAAAAACCACTTGTCGAGCAGCACGATGCTCAGGCGGTCAAGGAAAAACAGGCCAGTGAAGATGAGCCCGTAGACAGCAAACCGCTCCCACAGGGCAAACGCATACGGGGCACGCTCCAGCGGAACCGGCGGGAAATCTGCCGGGGCGTCATCCTCGACCGACGCGCCGAGCTGGTCCTTGGGCTCAGCCTTGTTCTCGCTGCGGCGGAATGCGGCCAGAATTTCGGCCAGCGTTGTCTTGACCGCTCCTTCCCAGCCATTGGTGACGAGGAAGTGAAAGTTGCCGGCAGAGAACAGCCGCACACCTAGGTGCAGCATGGCAATGGTCATCGATTCGGGAAACCCCATGCCGCCTACGTACATGGCAGCCGCGAGCGCCCATTCGCTCTGGCCAATGCCGCCCGGTGTGAACCGGATGAGCCGGGCAATGTGAAATGCGATGATTGCCATCAGCGTCGTGTTGTAATCCGGCATGATGAAGACGTGAGTCGCCGTGAACCCCTGCGCGATGAAATACAGCGCGCCATCCTGGAGTTCGAAGGCGGCCAGCGACAGGAACCCCAGCCACACGGCCGTGATCGGCTGGCTCGCCACCAGCCGGACGCCCTGCCGGGCACGTTCCGCGAAATTCCTGATGCCGCCGGTGTCCTCGGTTTCCGGGTAGGTACGGCGCACAAGGCCGTAGGCAAGCCCAAGGATGAATAGCGCCCAGAATAACTGCGCGAACCACTCGCTCCAGCCGAAAATGGCCAGCCCCACGAAGCCGAACACCATGATCTCGAAGATGTCGAACAGGCCTTGAATGAACACCACGGACTTGGCGCGGGCCAGCGGTACCCCCTCGTCCTTCAGTGCAAGGGCGGCGGCCGTGTTACCGAAGCCAAACGGAGCGACCTTGTTCCAGGACAGGCTGTAGCAGTATGCACGCAGGTTCTGGCCGAGATTGGTCTTGAGTCCCAGCAGCTTGGCGATCCCATGGAACTGGAGCGCTTTGAACGCAAACACAAAGAAGAAGATCACGACGACCAGGAGGATGATGTCCCAGCGCACCGGATCCTGCGACTGCAGGTAGTACTTGGGATCCGGAATGTAGGTGTATCCCGCGTTCCGGTCATGATACTGGATGATGCCGGCCTTTATAAGAACAACTGTATTTTTATGTATGTCCCCTCTGTGATAGATGGGAAAGCCCCCCATTCCGGAAGCAGAATCGGGCGGGAAAGGCGGATGACGTGAAAACCACAACAACGGGCCACGATTATGACGTCCTGATCATTGGCGCGGGAATCTCCGGAATCGGGGCCGCATGCCACCTGAGCCGTGAATGCCCTGAAAAGCGGGTCGCCATTCTGGAACGGCGGGACGCCATTGGCGGCACTTGGGACCTTTTCCGCTATCCGGGCATCCGGTCCGACTCCGATATGTACACCTTCGGGTACAACTTCCGCCCCTGGACACAGCCGAAAACCCTCGCTGACGGACCGTCGATCAAGCAGTACGTCATTGATACCGCCCGTGAATACGGCGTCGACAAGAAGATCCATTTCGGTCTTAAGGTGACCGCCGCGAATTGGGACAGTACTGAACAGCGGTGGACCATTCACACGCGCGGGGAGAAGGACGGCTCTTCCGGAACATGGAAAGCCCGGTTCCTCATGCTCTGCACCGGCTATTACAATTACGACAAGGGGTACAAGCCTGACTTCCCCGGAGAAAAGAAGTTCAAGGGACAGATTGTTCACCCGCAGCACTGGCCGGAAGATCTCGACTATACCGGCAAGCGGGTGGTCATCATCGGAAGCGGTGCCACAGCCGTAACGCTTCTGCCCGCCATGGCGGACAAGACCGCGCATATCACCATGCTGCAACGGTCACCGACCTACATGATGTCGCTTCCGGGCGTTGATCCGTTCGCCTCGCGACTCCGCGGCAAGATGCCCGAGATGGCGCTTTACCGGATCATGCGGGCAAGAAATATCGCCGTACAGCGCTGGTCGTTCGAGGCCTCCCGGCGGTTTCCGCAGGCGGCCCGGCGGCTGATTCTGCGGCTCGCCCGGCGGCGTCTCGGGGACAGCGTGGACATGCACCACTTCACTCCGGACTACAACCCCTGGGACCAGCGGCTCTGCGCCATGCCCGACGGCGACTTTTTCAAGGCGATCCGCAGTGGACGCGCCTCGATCGTCACCGACAGGATCAAGACTTTCACCCCGAAGGGGATCCTGCTCGAGTCGGGCAAGGAACTCGAAGCCGACATTATCATCACGGCAACGGGTCTCGATGTGCAGATGATAGGCGGCATGAAACTCACCGTCGACGGGAATACCCGGTCCGCAAATGACTCAATGCTGTACAAGGCTGTTTTGCTGGAGGCCATCCCCAATGCGGCCGTCGTTATTGGCTACACGAACGCCTCCTGGACGCTCCGTGCTGATCTTGCGGCGGAGTACGTCTGCCGTCTCCTGAAGCACATGGACCGCAAGGGCTACGCCGTCGTGAAGCCTGTAGACAGGGAGGGCTGCCGCACGGACGAGACCGTGATGGGTACGTTGCGCTCGGGCTACGTCATGCGGGCAGCTGAACGGCTCCCCCGTCAGGGTTCTCACGGGCCGTGGAAAGCGACGCACGACTATTTCAGGGACATTCCCATGCTCCGGCGCGAGAAAATCGAGGACAAATACCTGGAGTTTACCCGCACTGCTGCAGCATCTGGGAAAGCCGGTGGGGCTTCAAAACGGGCGTCATGACAGGTGCGATAGGCAGTATAACAGAACCGGCAGGTTCACTATCAGTCTTAGCCGGCTACCTCCGCATGAGCCTGAATGACCAGAAGGTGCTACTGATTCCTAAGCAGCGGATTTGAGCCGCCTGTTCAGCAGGACCAGCAGCGGAATTGCTGACACCTGGGTGGCCACGGAGAAGATCACAAGTCCCACGAGTGACCTCTCATAAAGCAGCCCCATCAGGGTGCTTCCTGCCCACCAGCAGAGCCCGTAAACGGCATAAAAGGTCCCATAGGCACGGCTCCGCCTGTCAGATGGCACGAGATGAACGATTACCGCCCTGAAAATGGATTCCGTCGCCCCCATGCCAATGCCCCAGCAGACGAGCCCGGCCGCTGCGGCCCATGGACTGTGGGAAAGAAACACAAACGGGCTAAAGGCCGCTGAAATCCCGGCCGCCACCATCAGCACCTTTAGCCCCTTGCGGTCATAAAGGTGCCCCATCCATACGGCTGCGAGCCCGTCCATGGCCATCACTCCCGCATAGATGAAAGGAATCAGGCCAGTCTCCACCATCCCGGTCCGGTGAATGTGGAATGCAATGACTGCCCAGTCCGCAAACCCTGCTCCAAGCAGTCCGATGGCCGCCATATAAAGCCAGTATGCTCCACCTAGCCGGTCATGGTCATAGGCACGTTCCTTCTCCATTGAGCGGGGGTCCGGGAACCGGAGACGTGCCGTCACAACCAGCAGAACAGTCACAAGTGCAGGCATAGCCAGGAACAGATACGCCAGCCGGTACTGCTCAATTGCCTCTCCCCCCGCCCGCAAGTGCATGGCAAAGCCGACGAGCAACGGACCCAGCACCGCGCCGAGCTGGTCCAGTGCCTCCTCAAGGCCAAAACTCCAGCCGGGGCCCACCTCGCTGGCGGCGTGGGAAACCAGCGTACTCCGTGCGGGACTCCGGACGGCCTTACCGAACCGTTCCATCAGGAAAAATCCCATCGCCACTTCCCAGCTTCCCGCATAAGCCATGGCTGGAATCACAACGAGATTGACCGAATAGCCGAAGATCACCAGTGCCCAGTACCGCTGCGTACGCTCGCCCAGATAGCCGGCTGCATATCGCAATCCGTATCCGATGAACTCTCCCAGTCCGGCGATGAACGCGATCCCCGCCGCACTCGCTCCCAGCAACGCGAGATAGGGTCCGCCTATACTTCTCGCACCCTCGTAACAGAAATCACCGAAAAGACTCACGACACCCATCAGGATGATGAACTGCCGTGCGGTTTTCAGCTTCGGATTCGACAGGTTATCTGTCATCTATGCACCGCTCAAATACCTTCCCCTGACGAGCCGGAATGGATATCCCGCAGCGGGACCCGCCGCTGGAGCGGCGGCCCGCCATGCTTTAACCGTGTAACCCGCTGCGAGGGGTATATGCCCCGGTGGCCGGACAGCAGATATGCCGCCACACAGACGACGATCACGTGGGGCAGCACGGAAGCACCCATCAATTCCACCGCCATCACCGAGAGTGCCAGTGGTGTATTGGCGGCAGCAGCAAATGCAGCTGCCAAGCCGACGCCAGCAGCGAGTTCCAGAGGGATCCCGAGTGGCACCGCAAGGGCGCTCCCCAGCGCAGCACCAATGAAAAACAGAGGAGTCACTTCGCCGCCCGGGAATCCTGCCCCCAAGGTGATCGCCGTGAACAGAAGTTTCAGGACGAACGCATATTGCGGAAGATCCGGATCGGAAAACGACCGGAGAATCATCGGAACACCCAGACCCAGATAGTCCCCCGTACCGAGCAGTTTCCACAGAATCACAATGACAACGCCACCGGCGAACATGCGGACTGGCAGGGACGGGAAGTATTTTCCAAGCTGTTTATTAAGGAAATGGGTCAACTCAATGAATGCGGCAGCGGTCACCGCCACGGCCACCGCAAAGACAATCCATTTGAGAAACAGCGGAACCGACAGGTCCACCCATCCGATATGCGGATAGGGTGTGTGAGTGATCCCAAGCGACCGGGTCACATAATCACCCACGAATGACGCCACGAGTGCGGGAACAAGAGCCTCATAACTGATTGCACCAAGGCAGACGACCTCCATGCCGAAGATCATCCCGGCAACCGGGGTGCCGAAGATTGAACCGAATCCGCCGGCAATTCCCGCGGCCAGAAGCTCCCTTCGCACTTGCGGGGATACCCGGAACCGGTGGGCAATCTCGTCGGCGAGACTGGCTCCCATCTGCACACCGGTGCCCTCGCGCCCGGCGCTCCCACCAAAAAGGTGCGTCAAGACGGTACCAGCAAGAACCATCGGCGCCATCCGGACCGGAATCTGCGGGCTGTCATCGTGAACCGTGTCAATAATGAGATTGTTCCCGCCCCTGATGGAGGTTCCCCACCGGGCATAGATCGCACCGATCACAAGCCCTGCGACGGGCAGCGTGTACACAATTGTCTCGTTCCCATTGCGGTATTCCGTGGCGAGGTCCAGAAGATAGAGGAAGAGGGCCGAAGCCGCACCGGCAGCCACGCCTACCAGGCTGCCGAGCAGTATCCACTGCCCAATGGTCTGGGCCTGCTGACGGATTGTCCGGATAGAGATGTCTGTCACCGTACCTCCCCTGCACTGTCCGCACGCGCCGGAGATACGAAAACCCCTGGAGCGCACCGGACGGTGCCGTTCACAGGAGTCATTGGCCGCCTGATCGCCAGGCCGCGGTTAATGGCGGACTCCACCGCCTGAATTGCTCTCTTCCTAACACCAATGCGGAGACGACTCAAACCGGGGCTCTCCGAAAAGTGCCCGGCAGGGGCCACCCTCTGTTATTGGTACTTTTTTCGGCTATGAAACCACCCATGTCCGACCAGCTTTCATCGGATCTCCATTCGCTCAGGATTAACAGGCGTCAGGCCCCGCCACCGGCAAAGTCCCGCCGGGTGCTCTGGATCGCGCTGGCGGTGATCATCCTTGCGGCCCTGCTCATCTCATCTGTTGCCCCTGCCATTTCGCGTGCCATTTTCAAGACACCCGTGGAAACCACTGAGGTCATTTTGGCCTCCCCATCCCGTGCCACTGTTCAGCTCACGGCAAGCGGCTACGTCGTGCCGCAGCGGACCTCGAAAGTCGGCGCAAAGATCACCGGTCGGATCTCGAAAATCCACGTGAAAGAAGGCGACCACGTCAAGGAAGGTGATCTCATGGCTGAACTTGAGGACGCCCAGGAACGAAGTGCCGTATCGGTGTCACTGGCCCGGGCCTCCTCGTCCGAGGCACGGCTCCGCACGGCCGAGGCCCAGCTGCTTGAAGCCGAACAGCAGCTTGAGCGCCAACGCCAGCTCGCAATGGAAGGTGTTGCGGCGCAGGCGACCATTGAAGATCTCCAGGCCCGCCGGGATTCACTGCTCGCCGCCCGGGATGCCGCCCGCTCGGAAGCCGAGGCTACCCGCGCCGAGGTACAGGCCTACCGCACAAACCTGTCCTATATGCGGGTTCTCGCTCCCATGTCCGGTGTGGTCATCGGGAAACCCGCCGGCGAGGGCCAGCTTGTCGGTGTCATGGCATCCGACATTGCGGAAATCGCCGACTTGGACAGCCTCATGATCGAAGTGGATGTACCCGAGCGGCGGCTGACCCAGGTCACTATCGGGAACCCCTGCGAAGCGGTTCTTGACGCGTTTCCGAACCGCCGTCTCCGCTGCCGGGTCCACGAGATCAGCCAGCGGGTGGACCGGGCGAAGGCAACCGTAACCGTGAAGGTGGCCTTCGCCGACAGCACTGAGGGGGTGCTCCCGGACATGTCCGCCCGGGTTGGGTTCCTCAGCCAGGAGGTTTCCGAGGAAACCCTCAACAAGCCAGACGAGCTGCTCGTGCCAAAATCAGCAGTCACCGGAGGCAGCGGCCAGGAGGCCGTCTACGTCATCCGTGACGGCAAGGCCCGCCGCGAGGTCATCCGCTACGACGAGGTGCGAGGCGACTACTACCGAATTGTGCAGGGGCCCATTGCGGGCACCCAAATCATCAACAATCCGCCTCCGGGGCTCGCCGACGGGCATCCGGTCAAGGAGATCCAGCCGTGACAGCTACAGCAGAGACCGCTGAACCCATGGTGACCGTCCGGAAAGTCACCAAGACCTATCACCGGGGAGATGAGTCACTCAAAGTGCTTCATGAACTGGACTTCGATCTGCCGACAGGCGGATATGTGGCCCTGATGGGTCCCTCCGGTTCTGGTAAATCATCCTTGCTCAATATCATCACCGGACTGGACCGCCCCACGGCCGGAACGGTTCATGTTGCCGGTCATTCACTGACGGAACTGGACAACGATGGCCTGGCGAAGTTCCGGGCCGAGACACTCGGGCTTGTCTTCCAGACTTTCAACCTGATCCCTGTGCTGACAGCCCTTGAGAACGTCGAGCTTCCGCTGCTTCTCACGCACCTGTCAAAAGACGAGCGCAAAAAGCGGGCCGAGACAGCGCTCCGGGTCGTGGGCCTCGCTGACAGGGTCCACCATTACCCGCGGCAGCTTTCCGGCGGCCAGGAGCAGCGCGTAGCAATCGCCCGGGCACTGGTGAACGATCCACAGCTCATTGTCGCCGACGAGCCCACCGGTGACCTTGACCGCGACAGTGCCAACGAGATCCTGGGGCTTCTCGAGAAGCTGAACCGGGAGTTCGGAAAAACGATTCTTATGGTCACCCACGATCCGGCCGCAGCAGACCGGGCCCACTTGGTCCGGCATCTCGACAAGGGCAATCTCAAATGAACCTTCCGCTGCTTGCCGTCCGGAACGTCCGGAGAAACACAACCCGCACGGCACTTACCGTACTGGGGCTGGCCGTGGCGGTGGTCGCCTTCGTCGCAATCCGGACTGTCTTCACGGCCTGGAATGTCGCCGCGGAGTTCGCTGCCAAGGACCGGCTGGCCACCCGCCATAAAATGTCGTTCGTCATCAGCCTGCCCCGGCACTATGTGGATACCGTCCGGGATACCAGCGGCATCCGCGCCGTGACGTGGATGAACTGGTTCGGAGCCCGGGATCCGCGCCGTCCGGATACGTTTTTCGGGAACATCGCTGTGGACCCGGAATCGTTCCTTGAAGTCTACGACGAGATCACCTTGCCCCCGGACCAGAAATCCGCCTGGCTTGAAACGAAAAACGGCGCCATCGTGGGTGAAGTGCTCGCCAGGGAACTGGGCGTAAAGCCCGGCGACAAGCTGAGCCTTGAGGGCACTATCTTCCCCGGCACCTGGGAGTTCCATATCTCCGGCATCTATGTCCCCACACGCCAGACCATTGACCGGATGTCCCTGTTCTTCCACTGGGACTATCTGAACGAATCACTGGATGAATCCCGGCGTGACCAGGTGGGCTGGATCGTAAGCCGCGTCGACAGCCCGTCCGCCGGACCCCAGATCGCGCAGGCCATCGACCGGGTCTTTGACGAACGGGAAACTCCGTCCCTCACCCAGAGCGAACGGGACATGAACCTCTCCTTCATCGGAATGGTATCCGGTATCCTCAAGGCACTGGATATTGTGTCCATCGTTATTCTCGTCATCATGCTGATGATCCTCGGGAATACGATCGCAATGGGCGTCAGGGAACGGACCCGTGAACAGGGCGTCCTTCTGGCCATCGGTTTCTCCCCGCGCCAGATCGTGGTCCCCATCGTGGGGGAAGCGATCGTGACAGGACTGCTCGGCGGGCTTCTTGGGCTGGCTTTCTCCTATCCGCTGGTGCAGATGGGCATGGGCCGCTGGCTCGAGGAAAATATGGGGGCCTACTTCCCCTATTTCCGGATTGATCCGGTCACGGCGGTCACGGCCGTACTCCTGTGCGGCCTTCTGGGCGTTCTTGCCTCCGCCATACCCGCGTGGGGCGCCTCCCGGCTGAACGTGACCGACGCACTCAGGCAGGTGGGATGATGATACCTGTTTCCTACAACCTCAGAAGCCTTGCTGTCAGAAAGCGTAACACCGTCGCCGCGGCCTCCGGCCTTGCCATGGTGGTGTTCGTGTTTTCAGCAGTACTCATGCTCGCGGAGGGAATCGAGCGGACGCTCGGTCGGTCCGGCGAGGATGACGTGGCCATTCTGCTCCGCAAGGGTGCTGATGCGGAACTGTCGAGTGGTATTGATGCCGCCCATCTGGGCATCACCGGTGCTGCCGCCGAGGTTTCCAGACTCTCTGACGGAACCCCGCAGGCTATCGGTGAGGTCGTCGTCGTGCTGGCTCAACCGCTCGCAGCGGATCCTGACCGGTTCTCGAACGTCACCGTGCGCGGAGTGCCGGATAATGTCTACCGTTTTCGCCCCGCCGTGAAGATCATCGAGGGCCGCATGGCCACCCCCGGCACGGACGAGGCCGTGATCGGCAAGGCCATTCATGGCCGGTTCACCGGCATGTCGCTTGGCCAGTCCTTTGAGCTCCGCAAAAACCGGCCGGTGAAGGTCGTTGGCGTGTTTGATGCCCAGGGTTCGTCCTATGACTCCGAAGTCTGGGCCGATATCGATGCGGTCCGGGGCGCGTTCGGACGTATGGGCGGACTTTCATCCATCCGGGTTCGCTTGCAGTCACCGTCAAAGTTCGACGCGTTTCGGGCCCGGATCGAGACAGACCGGCAGCTCAGCATGCAGGTACAGCGGGAAAAGTCCTACTACGACAAGCAGTCGGAAGGGCTTTCTCTCTTCATTACCGCGATGGGCATGATCATTGCGGTGCTCTTTTCCGCCGGGGCGATGATCGGCGCTATGAACACTATGTACGCCTCCATTGCCCACCGGAAGCGCGAAATCGGAACCCTGCTGGCACTGGGATTCTCCCGGATGAGCGTACTCGGGTCTTTCCTTATGGAATCGGTCCTGCTCGCCCTCATTGGGGGCGGTGTCGGCGCTCTTCTTTCGCTCATCATGGGATTCGTGAAGTTCTCCACCATGAACATGCGTTCGTGGTCCGAGATTACCGTTACTTTCGAGCCGACTGCCTCGATCGTGCTGGGTGCCCTCTTCTTTGCCGGTGCAATGGGGGTACTGGGCGGCATCATGCCCGCCATCCGGGCTTCGCGGATGTCCCCGGTAACGGCGATGCGTGAATAGCCGGGCGTCAGGCTGCGAAGTGATAGTCCTTCAGCGGGTAATGCCCCGCACTCCAGAGACCCATTGCCGTCGGTGTGGGCCTGAGCAGCGGCGACTCTCCATGCTGGTTGAAGTAGTAGCTGTTTGAGGACGCACAGCTCCCGTTGACGAACACGGTGCTGCCCAGGTTGTTCTTCATCTGGCCCACAAACCGCGCCTGTGCGCTGGCGTCTACCTCAAACTCCGTTGCACCCCGTCTGCGCATCTCCGCGAGACAGCGGGAGACGTGTTTCATCTGGGCCTCAATGGCGAAGAAATATGAAAGCCCCGTGAACGCATAGGGACTCGCAAAGTAGAACAAGTTCGGGAACCCGTGGACGGAGATGCCTTCATAGGACTGGTATCCATTCTTGTCCCACCAGGCTCCAAGCTCCGTTCCCTCACGCCCAATCACATCGAACGCCGGGAAATTGCCTTTCTCCCAGACTTTATAGCCGGTGGCGAGAATCAGCGCGTCGATCTTCCGCTTCTTCCCGTCCCGGCTGACAATGCCATCAGGTTCAATGTGGTCAATGCCCTCGGTAATCAGTTCGACATTGGGCCGCATGAAGGTAGGGTAGTAGTCATTCGAGAAGGTCGGCCGCTTGCAGCCGAAGCTGTAAGCCGGCGTCAGCTTCCGGCGGAGGTCCGGGTCCGGTATCTGCCGCGCCATGTGGGCCTTGCACGCCCGCTCCAGCGAGTCGGTGAGGAAGCTGAACTGCTTGTAGTGCAGCGCACCGGTCACCATGACCGTTTCGAGGACCGACGAAGTGAAATAACGGGCGAGCCGCTGCGTGAGCGGCAGCCGCTCGAACAGTGACTGGATATTTCCGGGAATCCTCGCATCGAACTTTGGCGTCACCCAGATTGGCGTCCGCTGGTAAACATCCATCTGTGCCAGTTTCGGCGCAATCTCGGGGAGAAGCTGCACGGCGGTCGCCCCGGTACCGATCACTGCCGCCCGCTTTCCCGTCAGGTCATAATCATGATCCCACCTTGCTGTATGGATCACCTTCCCCTCGAATGAATCGAGGCCCGGAATGTCCGGAAGCTTGGGCTGCGACAGGAATCCGGTGGCGAGGATCAGGATGCGGGCCGTCACGGGCCTGCGCCCTTCAACATGGACCGTCCAGAACCGCCCCCGGCTGTCATAGACTGCTTTCTCAACCGTGGAGTTGAACTGCATGTAGCGGCGGAGGTTGTATTTCCCGGCCACGTGCAACGCGTAGGCCTTCAGTTCGCCGCCTCTTGCGTACACCCGGGACCAGTGGGGATTTGGTTCAAAAGAGTAGCAGTAGGTCGTGGAGGCGATATCCACCGCAAGACCCGGATAGGTATTGATGTGCCAGGTCCCGCCCACATCGCTTTCCCGGTCCACGATGAGGATATCCTCGATCCCCATGCGGTTGAGCTGGATGGCGGCACCCATACCTCCGAATCCCGCGCCCACGATGATGACCTCGTGATCTACCGGTGCCGCCCCGGCTGCCATGCGGGAACCCCTGCGGCTTACGTCTTTCTGTAATGTCGTCATCTGCATGATCAGCCTCCTCCTCCAGAGCCCATCAGACCCTGATCCCGTCGAACATCAACTTCTCAATTGCCTCGATCCAAGCCTCAAGGGACTCAGGACTGCCGCTCTGGCCGACCCCCCTCCGCATGGCCTCGAAGATAATGGCGTTCAGCGCCATACTCGTGATCCGGGTATCCAGGTCAGGCCGGAGAAATCCCCGCCTTTTCCCGTTCACCAGATAGGCTTCAGTGAGCCCCGCGCAGAAGTCCCACATTCGGTTCACGGACTCCCGCATCGCTTCATCGACAGCCAGTGCTTCCTGCAGGATGATCCGGGCGATTCTCGGGTCGTTCTGGATCACCTCCAGAAGCCGGTAGCCCCAGCGGCGTACCTGCGCACGGTAGTCATGGAGTGTCGTCGTGGCATCAGGCCGCTCGGCGGCAAGTGCCGCTGCCAGCCGTTCCGACACCCGCACTACCACCGATTGGAAAATGTCCCGCTTGTTCTTGAAGTAGCGGTAGAAGGTGCCGTGACCCAGCTTCAGCTCGGCGGCGATATCGGCGATGCCCGCATCCCGGTAGCCCTTTTCGGCAAATATCTTGAGGGCGGCATCGAGGATCTCTCCCCGTCTCTGGGTCATTTTGGCATCAGTGATGGAGGCTTCGACCATTCGGAATGACGTATCATTCCGATTTAATTCACGTCAACATAAATTTTATAATAAACTGTTTTTATTAGGTTTTATCCAAGAACGCCCAGGTGGAACTTGTCCGGCTCTACGGAATCAGAACGATCTTCCCCACGGTACGGCCAGTCTGGCTCTGGGCGTGAGCACGGGCGGTTTCCGCCAGCGGAATCCGGTGCGAAACAACCACCTTGATCCGGTCGTTCGCGACCGCCTCCACGAGGGGTTTCAGAAGCCGGCCATTCGGGATGCCGGTCAGCGAACGGCTGCGCACGGGGGAAAGTCCGATCCCGGCAATGGCCGCCGCCGACTGGGGGGCAATATTGATATGCCGTCCGCCCGGTGCGAGCAGTTCCCGGCACCGTGAAGGGGAGTAGTCCCCCACACAGTCCATGACCACCTGGTAGGGCCCGTGGGCCTTTGCCTGCTCCAGCGGATCGCCCTTTCCGTAGTCCACCACCACGTCCGCACCAAGGGACTTCACAAGGGCCTCGTTCCGGGAAGAACAGACGCCGACCGTGAAGGCTCCACAGATATTTTTCGCGATCTGGACCGCGATATGCCCCACACCGCCCGAGGCCCCAAGAATGAGCGCCCGCTGGCCCTTTTTCAGCTTTCCCGTGTCAACCAGCGACAACCAGGCGGTGACACCGGGAATGGGTAGAGCGCCAGCGGCCGCGAGATCGAACCCCTCGGGCAGGGGACACACCTGCGACTCGGATACCACCACTTTCTCCGCGTAGCTGCCGCCTTCGCCAAGATACGTTCTCGAACCCCCGACGACCTTCATCCCCGGACGGACCCGCTTTACCCGGCTTCCCACGGCGTCAACCACACCGGCGAAATCCATCCCCACCGGCACGCGGCCCGACGGTTTCAGGAGCCACCAGGCCATGGACATCGCCCCGGGCCCCACCAGCTTCCAGTCAACGGGGTTTACACCCGCCGCTTTTACCAGGACCCGGATCTCGTTTGAACCCGGCTCGGGGTCCTTGATGTCAGACAGTTCCAGTTCGCCGCTTCTCAGGTTCTTGACGATCGCCTTCATGGTGGGCCCTCTCCCTTACCCGCTCAGCTTTCAAGGGCGGGTTTCTCAAACTTCGTTCCCTCGACCGGCAGCCCCAGCAGGTGCCGCCGGAGCATGTCGAGGGCCGTCATGGCCGTAATCTGGCGGACCTGATGCCTTGTGCCGGGGAAAAAGATTTTCCGGACGATGGTCGCCGACGGCGTCGAAAGCCCCACAAACACTGTACCCACGGGCTTCTGCGGAGAACCTCCTGTGGGACCGGCGATCCCGGTTGCCGACAGGGCGAACCGGGAACCGGAAATCCGCCTGGCCCCGTCCGCCATCTCCCGTGCGCACTGTTCACTCACCGCCCCATGTTCGTTCATTACCGCCTCACTCACCCCAAGCACATTACGCTTGGAGGTGTTCGTATAGGTGACAAAACTGCGGTCAAAATAGTCCGATGACCCCGGCACGGCAGTGAGCATCTGCCCGATCATGCCGCCCGTGCAGCTCTCGGCGAGTGTGATCTTCGCCTTTTCCAGCCGGAGCAGTTCACCCACAGCCTCCTCCATGGAGGCGCCCTCCGAGAAGATATAGGGCCCGAGCCGCCGGAACACTTCCTTTGATGCCGCCTTGAGCCCCTGCTTCGCCGAGGAGATGTCGGTACCCTTCACCGTCAGTTTCACCTGTATCTCCGGGAAATGCGCCCGGAATCCCAGTTTCACGCCGGGAAACTGCGTCTCGAGTCCGTCCAGGATCTCGTCGACCTTGGATTCCGGAAGCCCGTGAGTCCGGAGCACCTTCACGTCGAAAACCGTCTTTTCCGGCCGGAGTGCCTCAAGCCGGGGGATCACCTGCTCGGTAAACATCTTCTTCATCTCGGACGGAACCCCAGGCATGAAGAAAAACTGGGCGCGGTCCAGCTTCATGGTGAAACCGGGGGCGGTACCGATGGGATTGGGGAGCACGTCGGATTTTTCCGGCAGCATCGCCTGCTTGCGGTTGTTCTCTGGCATGGGTCGCCCGCGTGCCTGCCAGAGCATCATCATCCGGTCGAGAGCCGGCTGGTCGAGCTTGAGTCCGCACGCGCCAACCTTCGCCGCGATCTCCGTCGTCAGGTCGTCCACCGTGGGACCAAGGCCCCCTGTGCAGACACACACATCTGCCCGTGCGCCGATCTCACGGAAAGCGTTTTCCAGATCGGTCCGGTCATCTCCCACAGTCGTATGGCGGGTCACTACGAAACCCTGCATGCCGAGCTGTTCGGCCAGCCAGGCAGCATTGGAGTCGACGATCTGGCCGGTGAGCACCTCGTCACCGGTGGAGAGGATTTCACATTTGAGGGACATGGGTATTCAGCTCCAGAAAACAGCAGGCAGATGGCCCGCCCGGCAAAGGTAACCGAGGAGATGCAGCGTGAGAAACGTCCAGATGCCCGCAAAAAGATCATCCAGCACAACGGCGTGATGTCCTTCCGCCTTCCGGTCAAAGATCCTGCAGGGCCAGGGTTTTGAGATGTCATAGATCCTGAACAGCGTGATCCCCGCAGCAAGCGTCCAGACATTCACCGGAACCAGTGTCATCCCCGCCAGAAAGCCCACGAACTCGTCAATTACAATGTCGGTGGAATCGTGGGTCCGGAACAGCGGGTCACAGATCGACACTGCCCAGGCGCCGATGAAATAGAACCCCACGAGCGACACCAGGTAAACCAGGGGTGGAAGGTGCCCAAGCCAGAAAAAATAGAGCGGAGCAGTGGCAAAGGTCCCCCACGTCCCCGGTGCCCCCGGCAGGTGGCCGGAAAACCCCACTGTACCGATCGCATGGGCAATCCAGTCGGTGGCGGAGTTGTGCGGGATCGGTCGGACCGGCCGGCGGTTGGGCATGGCGATCCATAGCATGAAGGGGGACGAGATTGCACTCTCACGTCACAATTGCCTATGGAGACACAAGCAAGGAGCAGCCACCCGTGAGCACACCCCTCGTTCTTCTGGAAAAAACCCCCACCGGCGTCGTCACCCTGGCCCTGAACCGGCCCGCGAGTCTGAACGCCATGACCGCTGACCTGGGCGACGCCCTCATTCACAAGATCCAGGAGGTAAAGGACGATCCGGATGTGCGGGCGGTTGTACTCACCGGCGTGGGGAAATCGTTTTCAGCGGGCGGCGATCTGAAGATGATCGAGGAAAACGGCCAGCGGTCCATCCTCGACAACCGCACCTACATGAAGGATTTCTACCGCCGCTACCTCACGATCCGCGAGATTCCCGTCCCCACCATTGCCGCCTTCAACGGCGCGGCTATCGGTGCGGGACTCTGCATCGGGCTCGCCTGTGATATCCGCATTGCCGCCGATGACGCCAAACTGGCGCTGAACTTCGTGAAACTTGGCCTCCACCCAGGAATGGGGGCCACCTGGCTTCTGCCACGGGCCGTTGGACCTCAAGCCGCAGCAGACCTTCTCTTCACGGGCCGCACACTTACTGCCAGTGAGGCAAAGGAGATCGGCCTCGTCTACAGGGTTTATCGGAAGGACACCATGCTCCTTGAGGCCGTAAAACTGGCAGAAGAGATCGCC
>CAZSFB010000010.1:0-19904 GCA_964606035.1 uncultured bacterium
ATCCACCGTCCCGGACCAACACATTCGTACCGCGTCCGAGCAGGAACACGGGGACAGCCTCCTCGCGGCAGAGCCTGAAAACCCGCGACAGTTCTTCCGTCGTGTGCACTTCGGCAAAACAGGCGGCAGGACCTCCAAGCCGAAAGGCCGTATGTCTCGATAGCGGCTCATCCAGACGCAGACGGGCGCCAAGGATCGCGTGAAGTTCATCCTTCACCCGTTCCATTCCGGTCCCCTGCATCTGTGCGGCCGCCATGATCACCCCGCACCACCTCCAAGGGCCTGACGCTCGAGCGCCTGGAGCACTTCCTCACCCACCTGGTAGACGTTTCCGGCACCCAGCGTAATGAAGAGATCACCTTCGAGAAGCTCCGATGAGAGGGCCGCAGCGGCTTCTTTCACCGAGCCGCCAAGCTGGACTTTTCGGACGCCACGGGCATGAAGCGCCTTCACAAGCGCTTCCGAGGTAATACCCGGTACCGGAGCCTCCCCGGCCGGATATATATCCAGTACCCAGAGGACATCGGCGTCGTTGAAACAGTTCATGAACTGGTCGAACAGCGCCTGTGTGCGGCTGTAGCGGTGCGGCTGGAAACAAACGACGATGCGGCGGTCGGGGCAGGAACGGCGGGCCGTTTCGAGTGTCGCGCGAATCTCCGCCGGGTGATGTCCATAGTCGTCCACCACAAGAATCCCCCGCGCCTCACCCCGGACCTCGAACCGGCGATGAACGCCCGTGAACCGTTCAAGCCCGCGAACAATCTTCTGAACGGGAACGCCCAGTTCCATGCCAACAGCCACGGCGGCGAGGGAATTCTGGACATTGTGGCGGCCCGGGACATTCAGTCGGATCTGGGCGATCTCCTTCCCGTCCACCACCAGCCGGTAGGTACTGCCGAACGATTCGTCGGAGATATCCACCGCCCGCACATCGGCCGAAGCGGCAAAGCCATAGGTCCGCACCCGGCGGGTGATTTCAGGCAGCACCGACTGGACTTCCGGATGATCAATGCAGGCGACAACAAGGCCGAAGAACGGAACCCGGTTGGCGAACTCCACAAAAGCACCGCGGTATTTCTCGAAACTTCTCCAGTAGTCCAGATGCTCGGCGTCAATGTTCGTGATGACACCGATGGAGCTGGAAAGTTTCAGGAAGGTTCCGTCGGACTCGTCGGCCTCGGCAACAAAAAACTCTCCGGCACCGGGGCGGGCATGTGATCCGAATACCTTGAGCCGTCCACCCACAATCACTGTCGGGTCCAGGCCGCCCGTCTCAAGAACCAGTCCCACCATCGAAGTGGTGGTCGTTTTTCCGTGGGTTCCCGCAATGGAGATGCCGTATTTCATCCGCATCAGCTCGGCGAGCATCTCCGCGCGCGGGATGACGACAATACCCCGCTCACGGGCGGCGATGACTTCCGGGTTGTTCTGCGAGATGGCCGTGGAAAGCACGACAATGTCCGCACCCGTGACGTTCTCGGACCGGTGCCCCTCGTGAATCCTTGCTCCGAGGGCCTCCAGGCGGCGCGTGGTCTCGCTCAGTTTCAGGTCGGAACCGGAAACCGGATAACCACGGTTCATGAGAATCTCGGCGATCCCGCTCATTCCGGATCCGCCGATTCCCACCAGGTGTATATGTTTCGCTCTTCCGTACATTGCACTTCTCTCCTCACCGGCCGCCCCATGCGGGACCGGCCAACCCATGACTGTTAATCCACGGATACCGCCGCCCCCGCAGCAGCACCCGGAACGAATTCCTGTTCAGGCGGCCTGGCCGCCAGTCTCCTGCCCCCTGTCATGCTGTCCCCCGGACCTTCCCAGATCCCGGAAACAGGTATCCACGATTTCCCGCGCCGCATCGGGCCTTCCGAACCGGCGCATGTGCTCTCCCATGACCTTGAGCCGCTCCGGGTCCCGGAGCAGCCCCAGAATCTCCGCCGAAAGACGCTCCACGGTCGCATCTTTCTGAGCGATCACCACGGAGCCGCCCGCGTTCACGCAGTCCATCGCATTGGTGGTCTGGTGGTCATCGGTGGCAAAAGGAAACGGAACGAACACCGCCGGACGGCCGAAGGCCGCCAGTTCCGCCACCGTCGAGGCACCGGAACGGCCCACCACAAGACTTGAGCGTTCGATAAGCGCCGCCATGTCGTCCACGAACTCGATCACTTCCACACCGGCCGGAGCGCCGGCATAGGCCGAACGGGTCACGTCCAGGTTCCCCCGGCCGCACTGGTGCGTCCACTTAAGGCCCGGAACCTGCCCGCCGATCCTTTTCCAGACTTCCGGCATCCGTTCGTTCAGGACCCTTGCGCCCTGCGAACCGCCAAGAATCGTGACAGCGGGTTCCTGCGGCAGTGGCGGCGCGGCCTTTGCACGGCTCCGGATCTCCGTGCGGATGGGATTGCCTGTGAAAACTGTCCTCGCGGCCGGGAACTGGCGGCGGGCGGCCTCAAACCCCAGGAAAATGCGGCGCACCAGTTTTCCGAGTATCCGGTTCGTGAAGCCGGCGTGGCTGTTCTGTTCCTGGACGGCGGTGTAGCGGCCAAGCAGCCGGGCGGCGAGCACCACGGGACCGGAGGCATATCCACCAACCCCTATCACCACATCCGGGCGGAAATCCCTCACGATGGAAAGGGAACTCCAGAGCGCCAGTGGCAGCTTGAGAAGGTTCTTCAGCCGGGCCGCTAGCCCCATTCCCTTCAGGCCTCCGATGTCAATGAAACGGTGGGGCAGGTTTTTCACGGGCAGTACGCGAGCCTCAATGCCAGCCCGGGTGCCGACAAAAAGAACCTCGTTGCCACGCTCGCGGGAGAGGAACTCCTCCGCAATCGCAATGCCGGGGAACAGGTGCCCGCCGGTGCCGCCTCCCGCCACAAGCAGTCTCATGCCGGTGTCCTCCGCGCAATGGCCACCAGCATGCCAATAAGCCAGAAGTGGATGATGAGGCTTGATGAACCGACGGAGAAGAACGGAAGCGGAAGGCCCTTGGTGGGGGCGAGCCCCATGACGACGGCAAGATTAAAAAACGCCTCGGACGCAATGAGCATGGAGATGCCCGCCGCAATCAGCATGTCAAAACGGTTCTCCGACTTCATGGCGACACGGATGCCGGAGGTAATGAGCCACAGGAACAGGCCGATCACAATGACGACTCCGGCAAAACCCACTTCCTCAGCCAGTACGCTAAAGATAAAATCCGTGTGAGCCTCCGGCAGGAAGTGGAGTTTCTGGCGCGAGTCGCCGAGTCCCACACCAAGAACGCCGCCCTTGGCAAAGGCGATGAGCGACTGAACGAGCTGGAAGCCGGAATCACGGGCGTTCTCCCAGGGTTCGAGGAATGCCGTCACGCGCTGCATGCGCCATGGCGTGAAAACGATCATGGCCGCCACACCGGCCATGCCGGTAATAGCGAGTGACCCCAGGTGAAGAAGCCGGGCGCCGGCGACGAACAGCATTCCGAACACGACACAGCCGATCACAACCGTAGTGCCCAGGTCGGGCTGGATGAGAATCAGCGCCATCGCCGGGGCGGGAACAAGCAGCGCCGGGAGGAATCCGCTCCGGAAGCTGCGGACTTTCTCGTCCATCACCGACAGCCCGCGGGCCATGACGAGGATGACCGCGAGCTTGGCAAACTCCGAAGGCTGGAAGCTCACCCCGGCCACCCGGAACCACCGGCGCGCGCCATTGGCCTCGACACCAATGGACGGAAACATTACCAGAACGAGCATGAGCAGGGCGGCCGCATAAAATGGAAGTCCGAACCGTGGCCATCCGGCGGGGTCGGACCTGGCCGTGATGAATGCAAGCATGACACCGATCCCGACACCCATCCCCTGCCGGACCAGATAGTGGAACTCATCGCCATAGAGTTCCCGCGCCCGGAGCGAGCTGGCGCTGAATACCATGACGAGCCCCGCGGCCAGCAGGACCGCAACGGGCATGATGATCCCGGCCGTCGAGGGATGGGCCTTTGCCTCCATCGAGGCCTGCACAAGGCGGCGGGCGGCGGCTTTCACAGCGCGGCCACCTCCTGCTCGAACACCTCGCCCCGGTGGGCATAGCTGCGGAACTGGTCAAAACTCGAGCAGGCCGGAGCGAGCAGCACGGAGTCGCCCTTCAGCGCCACCGAACGGGCCAGACGCACGGCGTCGCCCACGGTCTCCACCTGGTCCACCGGCACTGGGCCTTCAAGCGCCGTAGCCAGACGGCCGCGTGAGGTTCCGAAAGTGACGACGCGTTTAACGATCTTGCCGAGGAGGTCCCGGATAGGCTGATAGCTCCCGCCCTTTTCGACCCCGCCCACGAGCAGGATGACGCCGCCCGAGAAGCCTTCGAGTGCGCGGACCGTGGCGCCCACGTTCGTGGCCTTGGAATCGTTGTAATAGGACACGCCATCCAGCTCCCGGACAAGCTCGCACCGGTGCCGCAGACCACGGAACTCCGGAACGACCTTCCGGATTGACGCCCAGTCTGCTCCCATGAGCCGCGCTGCGATGGCGGAGGCGGCCAGGTTCTCCCGGTTGTGGAGCCCCTTGAGGGGCGATGGGCCAAAATCAATCTCCACCGGTTCGCCCGCAACAGACCCCCGTGCCACAGCGCCGTCCAGCCGGAGCCCTTCGCCGGGAAGTTCGCGGCCGTTGGCCGAGAACCAGATCTGCCGGGTCCGGAGCTTTTTCCCCTCACGAACCACGACCGGATCATCGGCTGAGAGCACCGCCCAGTCGCCCGGCTGCATGGCCGAAAACACCCGGAACTTCGCCGCGGCATACTCATCAAAGGACGGGTAGCGGTCCAGATGGTCCTCGGTGATGTTAAGAAGCACCGAGACCCGGGGCCGGAATTTTTCCACGGTTTCACACTGATAGGAGGAGACCTCCAGCACAATCACATCGAACGGGCGGTCCGCTGCCTCAAACACGGGGGTGCCGAGATTGCCGCCCGCAAATACATTCTTGCCGGACGATTTCAGGAACCCGGCCACAAGGGTCGTGGTCGTGGATTTCCCGTTGGTCCCGCCGATCACCACGACTGGGGCCCTCAGCGAGGGCCAGGCGAACTCGATGTCCCCGGCAAGCCGGATCCCTTTCACCCTGGCGCGGACGAGCGGCTCACTGGCCAGCGGCACACCGGGGCTCACCATCACGTCACGAAGACCCTCGAAAAACTCCTCTGGATGGCCACCAAGGAAAAGTTCTGCGCCGGTTTCACGAATAACGGCGAGCGACTCTCCGTCCAGCTCCGTCCGGGTATCGGTGGCCCGGACCCGCGCTCCCTGCCCGTGAAGGAAACGGCACGCCGAGAGCCCGGTCTTTCCGAGCCCCACCACGCCGATCGTCTGTCCTTCAAGGCGGTTCGTCACGGTTACCTCAGCTTCAAGGTCGAAAGGCTCAGGAGCGCCAGAATGATCGAGATAATCCAGAACCGGACTGTCACACGGGTCTCGGGCCAGCCGATCTGCTCGAAATGGTGGTGCAGCGGCGCCATACGGAATATCCGCTTGCCGCCGGTCATCTTGAAGTAGCTCACCTGCATCATCACGGAGACAGTCTCCACGACAAAGATGCCGCCCGCGATCACCAGCAGGATCTCATGCTTCGCCAGTACAGAGATGGTACCGATCAGTGCGCCGAGCGCCAGCGCTCCCACGTCGCCCATGAACACCAGCGCGGGGTGGCAGTTAAACCACAGGAAGGCGAGCCCCGCCCCGGCGGCCGCGGACCCGATCACAGCCAGCTCACCAGCGCCGGGGATAAACGGAAGCTGGAGATATTCCGCAATCTTCTGGTGCCCGGTCAGGTAGGCCAGCAATGCGTACGTCGCTGAACAGATGATGATCGGACCGATGGCAAGACCGTCGAGACCGTCCGTCAGGTTCACAGCATCGGCCGCCCCGACAATGACCACCATCCCGACTCCGATATACAGGATGCCGATTTCAGGCCGGAACTCCTTGATGAAGGGGAAAGACATCTCTGTGGAAATGCCGTGGCTCCACACCCACCAGCCCACGGCACCGGCGACTGCAAATTCCCCGGCCAGCCGGAGTTTGCCGGAAAGTCCCTTGGTGTTTCGTTTCGAAATCTTCAGCCAGTCATCATAGAAGCCGATGAACCCGAACCCGGCCGTGGTGAACAGGACCAGCCAGATTTTCTCGGAGTCGAGACGGGCCCAAAGAAGCACGGCTACAAAGATGGCACCAAGGATCAGGATGCCGCCCATCGTGGGGGTTCCCTGCTTGACCATGTGGGTCTGCGGGCCGTCCGTGCGTACCTGCTGGCCGTATTTCATCCGGCGAAGCCGTTCGATCACCCACGGCCCGGCGAGCACACCGATGAGGAATGCCGTCACGGCCGCGCCCAGCGAACGGAACGTGATATACCGGAACACGTTGAACGCGAAAAACTCGTCGGCAAGCGGGTAAAGAAGCCAGTGAAGCATGTCAGTGGGCTCCCCCCTGGAGCTGGCCGGTCAGGGATTCCACCAGCGGACCGGCGACCTTCTCCATCGTGGAACCGCGCGAACCCTTCACGACGATCCGGTCACCGCTACGCAGATCCTTGAGCAACGCATCCAGGATTTCCCCGTGCGTCTGGCACGGGACCACAAGCGGCACGTTCCCCCCGCGAGCGCCATCAACGATGCATTTGCCTCCCGGTCCCCATGCATAAACCACGTCAAATCCGAGACTGCCAGCCAGCTTCCCGATACCCATGTGCAGCTGGTCCGACTCCGGACCCAGCTCGCGCATCTCGCCGAGCACGGCGATCTTGCGGCCAGGCCCAGGCATGGTGTCGAGGGCACGGAGCGCCGCCTCCATTGAGGCGGGGTTGGCATTGTAGCAGTCGACCAGAATGCGGATATTGTCCCTTGCAGTGACCAGCCGTCCTCGCATGACGGCCGGCTCGGCTGCTTCAAGTCCCCGGATCACCGCTTCCACAGGGATCTCCAGCCCAAGAGCAAGGCCTGAAGCGGCCAGTGCATTCAGAAGGTTGTGCTGTCCGACGAGCGGCAGCGTTACTTTTGCACGGTCCAGACCGTAGTGAAGAACGAACGACTGATGCCCGTCTCCAGTGATCCGGTGTTCCGATGCAGACACGTCAGATTTTGCATCCAGCCCAAAGGTGACCCGGCGGCCCCTGTAACTTTCGCCAAGTCTGACACAATGTGGATCGTCTGCATTCACGACAAAGAACCCATCCGGCGGCAGGTGGGCGATCACTTCACCTTCTGCCTTTGCCACCCCTTCGATAGATCCAAGACCTTCCAGATGTTCGGGACCGATATTGGTAATGACCGCACCTCTCGGACGGGCAAGCCCGGCCAGACGGTCAATCTCGCCGAAGTGATTCATCCCCAGTTCCAGGACCGCGTAGTGGTGATAGGGCTCCAGCCGCAGGATCGTGAGTGGAACACCGAGATCGTTGTTGAATGACCCCTGGGTGGCGAGCGATGGACCGGCCGCCCGGCAGATGGAGCCGGCAATATCCTTGGTGGTCGTCTTTCCGTTGGAACCACACACGGCGACTACCACACCCTCGAACTCGTCCCGGCGGGCGCGGGCGAGATTCCAGAGGGCGGTCCTTGGATCATCCACCGCAACTGCCCCAATGTATCCAATCCGCCGGAGAGCCGTGAGGTCCGGAAGCTCTCCAGTGCTCCTGTCCAGAACCACGGCGGCTGCTCCAAGGGCAGCAGCCCGGTCAACGAACTGGTGACCGTGCACCTTCTCGCCCTTCAGGGCAAAAAACACTGCCCCCGGAACAAGCGACCGGGTGTCGATGGAGGCACCCGATCCCGCCCGGTCCGTCGGCACGAGAATTTCTCCGCCGGTCACCCGTACCAAGGTCTCAAAATCCACAAAGGGCGTCACCGGCTGCCCTCCTTCCTGAGCTTCAGGGCTGTCTGGGCTTCCAGCCGGTCATCAAACGGGAACTTCCGGGTGCCGATGATCTGGTAGGTTTCGTGGCCCTTGCCCGCAATAACCACAATGTCGCCGAGCCCGGCAATCCGGACAGCCTTCTGGATCGCCTCGCGCCGGTTCGCAATCCGAAGATACCCCTTTGATCCTGAAAGGAACGTGAAATTGCCGAAACCTTTTTCGCAGGCATCCAGGATTTTCTCAGGGTCCTCCGTACGGGGGTTGTCAGAGGTGAGAACCACGATGTCGCTGTACCGGGCGGCCGCGGCTGCCATCAGGGGCCGCTTCGTGCCATCCCGGTCGCCGCCGCATCCGAAAACGGTCAGCAGACGGCCGCGAACAAGGGGTTTCAAGGTTGAAAGGACATTTTCCAGTGCGTCCGGTGTGTGGGCGTAGTCCACGAGGATCTCAAAACCATCCGCCCCGTCCACCCGCTCAAGCCTGCCCGGCGGTGGAGGGGCCAGTTCCAGCCCCCGGACCACCGTTTCCGCGGGGATACCAAGTGCCAGCCCTGCCGCAAGGGCCCCCAGCAGGTTCGACAGGTTGTATTCACCAAGCAGCCGGGACCGGATCTGGAGCACACCGGATGGAGTCTGTACATCCGCGACGATCCCCTGCGCCGTCAGTTCCTTGCGCACCGGAAATACGTCTAACCCTGGAGTTTCCGCCCGGCCAAACGTCCAGACGCGTCCATTACCAGCCGGAATCATTGCCTTTAATTTCTGGCCATAGGGGTCATCGCCGTTAATGACCGATGCCCTTGAGGGCTTCGGTGAGTTCGCCAGCAGGCGGGTAAAAAGCCCCGCCTTGGAGCCGAAGTAGTGACCGAGGGTTGCATGGTAATCCAGATGGTCCTGTGTGAGGTTCGTAAAGACCGCACAATCCACTTCGAGACCGTCGGCCCGGTACTGGTCGAGGGCGTGGGAAGAAACCTCAATGGACAGGGAGCGGGCCCCCGCAGCCACCGCCTTTGCGAGCCATGACTGAAGCAGGGCCGCACCGGGAGTGGTCTGGGCGGATTCCTCCGAATGACCGGGCCAACGGGTCTCGACGGTTCCAACCAGTGCCGGAGAAAGTTCCGCCACACGGAATATGGACTCCAGCAGAAATGCCGTGGTGGTCTTGCCGTTGGTTCCCGTGACCGCGGCGACTTTCAGATGGCGACTGGGATAGCCATTGATGGCCGAGGCGACAGGGCCAAGAATCCTGCGGATATCGGAAGCCCGGAGTATTGCCCTGCCGGGAAACCGTGCAGCAAGGTCAGCGGCCACCTCAGGGCGGTCAATCAGTGCGCCCGTTGCCCCTCGGGACAGGGCTTCCGCCGCAAAGACATGGCCGTCGTGACGCGCACCCCGGAGTGCCACAAAAAGGGAGCCCTCGCCAGCGATCCGGTGATCGTCGGCGCACGACGTGAACTCGACGGATGACCCCGGTGGGGGCCCCGCCAGTCCGATCTCCCTGAAAGAACTCAGAAGCACTTCGAGCCTCACTTCAACTCCCTGTCGTCCCCGCCGGTCCTGTCACAGGTCCTCCCCAGAACCCATCTCTGACCACCTTGAGGAGCCGCGCCCCCTGCGGGGCCGGGCCGCCACCTCTCACGATGGCGGCCGCAAATCAACAACCACCTTTCCCACGCGTTCCAGCGGTACTCCCCAGACCGGCGACTGGCCGGTCACAACACCCGAACCGCGAACCTCAATCTCAACACTGTTTTCCCGGCCCCATGCGAGCACCCGGCGAAGGGTCATACCCGAAAGGTCTGGAAGCCGTGCAACGCCGTCATTCTCCAGCTCGCGGGCGGCCTGCACCGGCGCCCGGACAGGCAGCACACCGGACGGACCATGATAGGCGGCCGGAATGACTGCCGGAGTTTTCGACAGAAGCTGGGACAGCGTCCCGACGGTTGGCGACACGGCGAGGATCGAAAGGGTCTGTTCGGCAATCGCCCGGAACACCGGACCTGCGGTGCGGCCGCCGTAGACGACACCCTGCGGCTCGTCGATGGACACGAAAATGACGAGCTTCGGGTCCCGCGACGGGACATAACCCACAAAAGAGCCGATCCGGCCCTTGGCCGAATAGCCCCTGCGGCTGGTTTCATGCTTCTGGGCGGTACCGGTCTTGCCAGCAATCGTATAACCAGTGACGTTGGCCAGCGCGCCGGTGCCGTCCGGCTCCACCACCGTCTCAAGTATCCCGGTAAGAATCTCTGCCGTCTTCCGGCTGATGACCTGCTCAAGCTGGGGCTGCTGTTCGTCCACCAGCACCTGTCCCGAGGGACTGCGGACCGATTTCAGGAGACGAGGACGGGGGAGCCTGCCCCCGTTGGCGACAGCGGCCATCGCACGGGTCATCTGCAACGGCGTCACCGATACGCCCTGCCCGAAAGCAACCGTGGACCACTGCACATCACGCATAGTGGCTGCTGGTGCAAGGATTCCCCGCTCCTCTCCCGGAAGGTCCACCTCGGATTTCATCCCGAATCCGAATCTTCGCATGTAGTCCAGGTGCTTTTCCTTGCCGAGCCGCTGGGCGATCTTGATGGAGCCGATATTCGAGCTGAACTTGAGAACGTCCGATGCCGGTATCACCTTCTGCGGATGATCATCCTTGAATGTCACTCTTGACGTGAACGGATAGCGGCCGTTCTCGCAATCGATAAATGTCGAGGGGGTAATGGCCCCTTCCTCGATTGCCGCAGCAAACAGGAAGGTCTTCATCGTGGAGCCGGGCTCCCAGACGCTTCCGATCGCATCATTCCGCCAGCGGTCAGCGGGGTAGTCCCGGTAGCGGTTTGAATCAAAAATGGCCCCGCTCGCCATCGCCAGAATATCGCCCGTCCAGGGGTCCATGACGATGGCGGTTCCGCCCTTCGCCTTGTGCGCCTCGATACCAGCCCTCAGTTCCCGCTCGGCGATCTCCTGGATACGTGCATCAATCGTGACCACCACGGTGTCGCCGTCAGAGGAACGGTCAGAGGTGCGCTCTCCAATCTGGAAAAACCGGCCCTTGGCATCCCGTTCGCCGCGGATGGCGCGTTCCTGGCCTTTCAGTATTCCATCGAAGGCATATTCGATACCCGCAAGGCCATTGGAGTCGATGCCGGTGAAGCCGAGAACCTGTCCGGCAATCGCGCCGTGCGGATAGGAACGCTTGCTCTCCTCGACAAAATCGATCCCGCGGATTTCCAGTTCCCGAACCTTTTCAATGCGGTCCCGGTCCACCTGCCTGGCAATCCAGACAAAGGTCCGCTCGCTGCCGAGCTTCTGGGCGAGTTCCCGCTCCTCGATCTTCAGGATGCGGGAAAGTTTCTGTGCAACGACCCTGGGTTTCTCGATAAGCGAAGGGTTTGCCCAGATGCTGGTCGCCGGGACGCTCAGCGCGAGTTCCGTGCCGTTGCGGTCGACGATTGCACCGCGAGCCGCCGGAATCGTAATACGGATGTCGCTCTGCCGGAGTGCCCATGCCGGTACTGCTGCCTCTCCCTTGAGCTGGACCGAGGCTGCTTTCACGACCAGCGCCAGCGACATCAGGACCGCCCCGGCCCCTACCCACACCAGCCGGGCACGCGCTGAATCCTGCGGGAAACTCATGGCTCACCCCCGCCATCGCGCGATGCCTCGTTCCGGGCGAATGCCTTCTGAAGGATCTCGGGCCGTATCTGGAGCACCTGTGCGGGGCTCCGGGTGACGAGTCCGAGTTTCTGCCGGGCAACCCGCTCGATCCGCGCCGCGTTCTTGAGCGAGGAAACCTCCGAGGCCAGCTCCCGCTCCCGTTTCTCCAGCTCGCGCTCCTCGCGGCGCAGTTCACCGGCTCGCATGGCCGTGTGGACAAGTTCCGTGCGTGACCAGGCGAAACCGACACCCAGTCCGAGTGCGAAAACAAATACCCCGAGGATCAGAACAATGCTCGGCCCCTCACCGGTCCGGCGCTGCATCCGGACGGAACGGCTGGCTGTCATGGAAACGCTGGTCATGCCGAAGCCCTCCGTTCAAGAATCCGGAGCCGCGCACTGCGGGCCCGGGGATTCAGCTCAATCTCTGCTTCCGATGGTGCGACATCCCGCAACACTCGGTATTCCGGCGTTGAGATATCCTGCCCCGTGACCGGATCCTTCACCGCCGTCGAGAGTGCCCGGAACACGTTCTTGACCAGCCGGTCTTCAAGCGAGTGGAACGTAATGACCGCGAACCGTCCGCCGGGTTTCAGCCGTGGCGGAATGCCTGAAAGGGCTTTCTCCAGATTTTCCATCTCGCTGTTCACCCGGATACGGAGGGCCTGGAATGACCGCGTGGCTGGATGGTTCCGGCGGCCGCGGCGGCCTCCGGTGGCCTTCTCGACGATTGAGGCCAGTTCCCCCGTGGTTCGGACCGGCCGGGCTGCGACAACGGCGCGGACAATACGGCGGCTTTCGGTTTCCCCGCCAAGGTAATAAAGGGTATCGGCCAGCTCCCGCTCGGACAGTCCGTTTACCAGATCTGCGGCACTTACCCGCAGGTCCGGGTCAAGCCGCATATCGAGCGGTTCGTCCCGGAGGAATGACATGCCGCGTCCTTCAAGCTGGTCCGACGACCATCCCAGGTCAATCAGTACGCCATCCACCAGCGGCTCACCGACTTCATCGAGAAGTTCCGGCAGCTGTGCAAAGTTCGCCCGGCGGAAGGTGACACGGGTGGCGAGCGAGCCGAGCCGCCCGCCACCCGCCTCGATAGCCCGGGGATCAACGTCCAGCGCGATCACGCGGCCCCCTTCCGGCAGGCGGCGCAGGATTTCCCGCGTGTGTCCGCCTGCCCCGAACGTGCCGTCCACATACAGCCCGCTCCGTTCCGGCATGAGTGCCCCGGCCGCTTCTTCGAGAAGGACGGTCCGGTGTTCTCCATCGCGCTGCTCATGCCTGTCCACCACTTGCCCAGAATCTGTTATCACCGGTCACGACAACCGTGCCCGCCGTGTTTCCTGAAACTCTTTCCAGACGCCCGGATCCCACAGCTCGATGCGGTCCACCACGCCGATGGCCACCAGCCCGCCACCAAGGCCCAGCGCCTTGCGGATCGAAGGCGGGATCACGGTCCGCCACTGTTCGTCAAAATCCGCGGGGACTGCTCCGGCGGTAATGTCGCGAATCCGGTCAATCTGTGCACTGCTGTCAATGAGGTTCAGGCTGCCGGCGAGTTGCTCGAGCTTCGGCCTGAACTGCGCAAATGGAAAAAGTGTGCAGCACGGCCGCTCGGGATCGTTCACGAAATACAACCGGCGCTGCGCATCCCGTTCCAGGAATGGCTCGCGCCACCTTGACGGCAGGGAAAGACGCCCCTTGCCGTCCATCGTGATGTCGTGGCTGCCTGTGAACACCGGTATTCCAACGCCCTTCCCCGAAAACTTCCCGTGCTTTCGGGCTGTTGCGAGCCAATGGGACCTTAGGGAGATTACTCCACTTTATTCCACTTAGTTCCATAATCCTCCAAATAGGCCCAACTGTCAAGAAATCCCTTACAATTTCAATGGGTTAGCCGTTTTGGATACCGTAAAAGAACCGAAAGCGCCTACATCTTGGGGTAAGGTGTCGCATTCAGCACAACAGCTAGTATATGAATTGATCTCACTTTAAGGTTCGGAGAACTTGGTTTTTCCACTTTGAAGAAGATGCTCGCGAAGGCGGAAGAAACGGCAATCTCAACCGGTGGGAACCGGCGGGCAGCCACGTGGTGAATGGCCTTTTTAGTGGGGGTTTTTCAGACGATCCCGAACGATCATCGGCCCCACGAGAACCAGCGTCGATATCTGCTGCACGAGAACCAGGGTGGAAAGTGCGATCAGTTTGGGCTCGGCAATCTCCCACGAAGGAGGAAGGAAATAGATCAGCGCAGCTTCCCGGGAACCCGTTCCGAGAAAACCAGCGGGAACGATCGTGGCAATTCCGAGCACCGCCCAGATGACCAGCACCTGGTCAGGAGAGATGTTGATCGACACCGCCCGGCAGAACAGCCAGAGTGCGAGCCCGATCGGAACAAATGCGGCGAGCGTTCCCGCAACAATCTTGATACGGTCTAGACGGGTACGGCCCCGAAGCCAGAGGCCGATCTGAAAAAGAATCGCCCGGAATCCCCCGTGATGGGTCGCGACGGCGTCTGCCGGTGCAAGCAGATACCGCGGCACCAGAAGAAATCCCGCAAAAATGACCACTGCACCGGCAAGGATCGGCAAACCAAAAATCCGCATTGGTATGTCGGTATAGCCCAGCTTGGAAAACGGCAGTACAACCGATTCCGGAATTGCCGCGCATCCAAGTCCCAGGACCACGAGCACGGCGGCGCCGTCAAGAAACCGCTCAACAACTCCTGCAGCGATGGAGGCGCTCCAGGTCATCCCTTCCTTCCGGAGATCAACGCACTTAAGGAAATCACCTACGCGGCCCGGCGTGACAACACCCCAGAAAGCGGCGTTGAGAAAACTCTTCACATGGCGCCAGAAGCGGCCCGGTTCCGGGATCGCACCCTCGCCAGGGTGCGCAAAAACCGTCCAGCGAATCGCCCGGAACCCCTGGTAAAGTGGCGTCATCAGCATCCCGAGTACTACCAGCACCAGGTCAGAATGGGCCAGTTCGGCGCCAACCTTCCGCACGTCGAACTTCACAAGAAAGAGGACAAATATCCCCACACCGGCGACCTGCACGAAACGCTGGAACGCCGGGTTGTGCAGGATGCCCTTCCGGGCCAGTGCGCCGGTATCAGCCTCGACAATAACGGTGTTGGAATCGGTATTCACGAAACAGGCAGGGCGATCGGATCCCAGTCAGATTTCTTCCCCGAAACGGCTGGCAAAAAGTTCCTTCGTCCGGGCAAGAAGCAGATCGGCGTCTTCCCCTTCGGCCGTCACTTCGACTTCCTCACCCTGCGAGGCCGCAAGTGTCAGCACACCGAGGATGGAACGGCCATTCACGGTCTGCCCGTCCTTGGACAGCCAAACCTCGGACTTGAACTTCTGGAACGTCTGGACGAGTACCGCCGAGGCACGTGCGTGCAGGCCCAGCCGGTTGATCACTTTCAGTCGGATAGTCGGCATACGAAACCCTGGAGTCACCCTACCTGTGATTTTTCGTTCTTGCGCGGAGACATGATTTCGCTGGCCAGCGAAATGTTCTGCCGGCCGGCGGCCTTCAGTTCATGGGCGAGTTCCACCACGCTTACGCGGTTCTGGCGGCTTGTCACCATCTTCAGAAGCATCGGAAGATTGACTCCCGAAAGCACCTCGACCCGTTCGGGCTCAAGAAATGCCAGGCTCACGTTTGACGGTGTGCCGCCGAACATGTCGGTGAGGATCAGCACCCCTTCACCGGTATCCACCCTCTTGATGGCTGCCTTGATCTGGTCCGCAGAGACCTGTGGTGGGTCGGTGGGGCCCTGCCCCACCACTTCGACCTGGTCCTGTTTTCCAGCAATGAACTCGGCTGCTTCCCGAAGCGCCTGCCCGAGAGCGGCGTGGGTGACGATCACGATTCCGATCATTTCCGAAAACCTTTCCAGCCAGGACTGCCGGGCCCGGACCCGGCAGGCAGTGGGTAACCCTATGGGGACTCTGGGTCAAACCCCGTTTCAGCCCTCCGGAAGCTCCCGATGACGCACCCGGACCAGATACCCCCCCTGTGCCAACCGGTCCTCAAGCCACCGGGCCAGAACCACACTCCGATGCTGTCCACCGGTGCAGCCAAAGGCGATGACGAGCTGGCTCCGGCCCTCCCCCACAAACGATGGCAGGATTTCCTGGAGCAGGCTCTCCACCCGTACGGCAAACTCCCGGGCCTCGGACCGGTCCATCACGTAATCAAAGACCCGTGAATCCCGGCCGTCCAGGTCCTTCAATCCCTCGTTCCAGTAGGGATTGGGCAGAAACCGGACATCAAAGACGAAATTGGCCTCCGGCGGGATTCCATTCCGGTAGGAAAAGGAAAGGACGGTCACAGCAAGGAGCGATTTGCCGTCCAGATCCTCGCCACCGAACTGCCTGACCACCTGCGCCCGGAGGTCGTGAACCGACATTCCAGTGGTATCTATCACCCGGTCAGCTGCCGCCCGGATCGGACCCAGAAGCTCCCGTTCCTTGCGAAGCCCCTCCTCGACCGAATCGTTGCCCGATGCCAGAGGTGGTCTGCGCCGGGTGGCGCTGAAGCGCCGGATCAAAGCTTCTTCCGCCGCTTCCAGATACAGTATCTCGGGACGGGCACCCTTGCGCTGGAGATGTTCAAGAGCCGGCTGGAGATCTTTCCAGAACAGTCCTTCCCGGACATCCACTCCGACAACCACCCGCTCGGCCGCCTGGGGCCTCTCGTCAAGGAGCTCAACAAGACTGGGGAGCAGTGCCGCCGGCAGATTATCGATGCAGTAAAAGCCAAGGTCCTCGAATGTCTTCAGCGCTGTCGTTCGGCCCGCGCCCGAAAGCCCCGACACAAGGATGAACCGGCGCATCTATTCAATGTCCTCATCCACATTGGACGCAATCGTCGTGCGTTCCGAAATGCGCTTCACCAGCCGCTCCTCGAACTCCCGGGCAGAATAGATCCCCCGCTGCTTGAGCATCTGGTTTCTGGCAGCGACTTCAAGAATCGCCGTCATGTTCCGGCCCGGAGTGACCGGGATCGTGAGCATCGGAATCCGGACATCCATCAGTTCATGGAACTTCTCATCAATACCCAGCCGGTCATAGTCATGGTCGCTTTTCCAGTCGACCAGCTGGGCCACCAGCTCGATCTTCTTGCGTTCCCGGATCGACGATATCCCGAAAAGCTCCCGCATGTTCAGGATCCCGAGTCCGCGAATCTCCATGTGGTGGCGAAGTATCTCGCTGCCCATGCCGATCAGGTTGTTCGGCAGCACCTTGATGATCTCCACCACATCATCGGCGATAAACCGGTGGCCGTTCAACACAAGATCCAGGGCGCATTCGCTCTTTCCAATGCCGCTCTTTCCGATCAGGAGGATGCCGATTCCAAACACATCCACCAGTACGCCGTGAACCGTGGTCCGCTCCGACAGGGCCTCCTCAAGGCGCCGGGAAACCCGTTGCACGAACACCGTTGTGTCATGATTGGTCCTGAGCAGGGGGACATCCAGCCGCTCACACACTTCCTGAAGCACCGCCGGTACCGGATTTCCGGAAGTCACTACAAACGCCAGAACACCTGATTCCACCAGCCGCTGGAGGTTTTCCTGGTGCCGGGGCCCCGTGGACTCAAGAAAGCTGATTTCGGCCTTGCCCAGAAGCTGAAGCCGTTCGGCGTGGTGGTGTTCCAGGAATCCGGTCAGGTGAAGCCCGGTTTTCTGGAATTTCGCCGAGGTCACCGGCCGGGCAAAGGCCGCATCGGTCCCCGCGCAACGTTCAAGTGCGAGTGAAAACTCGTCCTGCTCCAGCAGGTCCGACAGCCTGATCATCTGGGAGTCGCCTCCGGCTCTCTGTCTGCCGGAACAGTCTAGGCGATGCGGGTGTCTGCGTCGACAAAGGCTGCTGACATTTCCTCCGCCGTCCGGGCGGCCAGCAGGCGGTTCCGGCAGTGGGAATCCTTCAGAAGGCGCGCAAGGCGGGCGAGCACCTTCAAATGGTAGGCGGGGTCATTATCCGGTGCCAGCAGGGTGACAAAAAGGTGGGTATCGCCATTGTCCACAGCACCGAACCGGACGCCCTCCCGGTGCAAACCCACGACAACGAGGACATCGGCAAGCCCCCGGAGCTTTCCGTGGGGAATTGCCACTCCGTCGCTCAAGGCAGTGGAACCCAGCCGTTCACGTTCGGCGAGTGCAGCCCTGACGGTTTCCGGGTCCACTCCCGCCCCTGCGGCCAGTCCGGCCAGTTCGGCAATCACATTGTCCGCTGTATCCGCCTGAAGGGCGGGGGCGTATCGGGCACGGCTGAGAATGTCGCCGATCTTCATTCGTCTGCTCGCACGGAGTAGGAGGAACTGTCACCGTCCAGCCACGCGACGGCGGCCCGGCACGCAGCGGATAGCCCAAGCGGAACGCACGGGCAACCCTTCAGCACATCTGGCGCATACAAAAATGGACGGCCCCCAAGGACCGCCCATTTCCTTACCCTGGACGGATATCACATTTCCGGAACAACAAGCCCTAAGGCGCCATCTTTCCGCTTGTAGAGGACATTGATCTCGTCGCTCTGGACGTTCCGGAACACCAGAAAGCGGTTCTTCATATAGTCCAGCTGCATGACAGCCTCGTCAATGCTCATGGGTTTGTCGGCAATAGGCTCCATACGGATAATCTGTGGGCCGGATTTGCCTTCGGTACGGGCAGCCTTGCGGACGGACTCGCGGGCAGCGGACTTGAAGGACCCCGCATGAGTCGTCTCGTGATGCTGCTTCGACTTGTCCTTGTGACGGCGGAGCTGCTTCTCGATCTTTTCCAGCGCCAGATCAATGGTCGCATACATGTCCGACGTGGAGTGCTCCGCCTTGACCAGTGTGCCGTGGGCCTCGATCTGGATAGCGGCCCGATGCCGGGATTTCTCCGCTGTCATGGTTACATGGGCCTCGATCGGTTCATCCAGATATTTCTTCACCTTCAGGAGCTTGGTTTCGACGTGCGCACGGAGCGCATCGCTGGAGGGCATGTGCCGGAAGGTCACGTTGGTCTGCATGGCTTTTTGTGGTTTCCTTTCAGAGACCGGCGGAACCCGCCGGCATTTCTCTTTCTGAACCAGGGCGGATTGTCCCCCCGGTCAATAGAACTTCTTGCGTTTTGATGACGAGGGGATCCCGAGCTGCTCCCGGTATTTCGTCAGCGCCCGGCGGGAGATCGTGATCCCGGATTCTTTCAGCCTGTCCACGACCTCCATGTCGGTAAGCGGCGTATCCCCCTCCTCGGCAACCAGCTTTTTCAGCCGTTCCTTCACGGATTCGCTGGCCACGGCACCACCATAGGTGGTCGAAATGCCTGAATTGAAGAAATATTTCAACTCGAAAATTCCGCGGGGTGTCTGGACGTATTTGTTGCTGGTGACGCGGGAGACCGTGGATTCATGCATACCAATAT
The DNA here is from genome assembly GCA_964606035.1 of uncultured bacterium. Taxonomy (GTDB): domain Bacteria; phylum JAGRBM01; class JAGRBM01; order JAGRBM01; family JAHCIT01; genus CAZMGV01. The sequence continues at coordinate 18,961 of CAZSFB010000010.1, forward strand.
CTTCTGCCACGTCTTTCAGGATCAACGGCTTCAGGTGCTCAATTCCGTGGTCCAGAAAATCCCTCTGGAACTTCACGATGGAGTCCATGACCCGGTGAATTGTGCGCTTTCTCTGGTAAACGCTCTTGATGAGCCATTCCGCGCTCCGCAGCTTCTGCTGGACGTATTCGCGCGTATCCTTTGAACCACTCCGGTTCTGGGACCGGAGCAGGTTCAGGTAGTGACGGTTCACCCTGACCATCGGCAGGTCGTCGTCATTCAGGACGACCCGGTACCCGCCCGCGCCGTCCTTCTCAACATAGACATCCGGCACAATGTACTGGTTGTCGTCTGTGTCCTGCCAGGCCCGGGCCGGTACCGGCTCCAGGGTTTTCAGGAACTGAAGGGCTTCAATCACGTTCTCTGGAGTTTCCTTGAGTCTGCGGGCAAGCGGCTTCACATTGCGGCCGTCCACCAGATCCAGGTGGCTATCAACGATCTGCCAGGACAGCGATCCCTCGAACCCGAGCACCTCCAGCTGTGCAAGCAGACATTCACGAAGATTGCGTGCGCAAATCCCCGGCGGATCAAACTGGCGGAGCCGGGCCAGCACAATCTCTACCCGGGCGGGATCGGATTCGATGGCGGCCGCCGCTTCTTCGGCTGTGACCTCCAGATACCCCCGGTCATCCAGATTTTCCACGCAATAGGCGGCGATAATCCGGTCCTTCCCGTCGAAGTCAGCCATTTTCACCTGCCAGAGCAGGTGTTCCTGAAGGGTTTCCGGGCGGGAGATCGAGGACTGGATGAATTCGCGGGTTTCGTCATCCATCCCCTCGGAAGAGAGATTCGGGTGGGATTTTTCGAGATTATAGGATCCCAGGTAGCTGTCCCAGTCAAACTCGCCGACGCCCTCCCCATCCTGGCCAGTCAGTTCCTTTCCGGGTGTCTCCGGCAGATCCACG
>CAZSFB010000011.1:0-19897 GCA_964606035.1 uncultured bacterium
TCCTTACAATTCATACATTCGCCGAAATCTGACGAAAGGAGGTAACCAGGCGGTGGCAGTAAAGAAAGCAGCTAAGAAGGCTACGAAGAAGAAGCCCGCCAAGAAGGCGGCCAAGAAGAAGAAGTAATCCTTCTTCACTGATCCGGTTCCAGTCCTCGTGATCAAGAATCTAAAGATTCGCAATCCTGCAGTAGCTGGACGGTTCTATCCGGACCGGCCCGAGGAACTGGACGCCACGGTTCGTGAATATATCGGCCGCACGATTCATCCCCGAAAGCTCATTGCGGCCGTGATGCCCCACGCGGGATATATCTATTCAGGACCAGTGGCGGGAGCAGTCGCCGCAGCGGCCATTGTGCCGGACACGGTGCTGCTCATCGGACCGAACCATACCGGGCTCGGGGCCCGGGCGGCAGTCTGGACTTCAGGGGCATGGCAAACCCCGTTAGGACCGGTACCCGTCGACGAACCGTCGGCTCGCGCGCTTGTAGATCGCTCGGCTCTCCTGTGCGCTGATACCCAAGCCCACGTGCGTGAGCACGCCCTTGAAGTCCAGCTCCCGTTCCTTCTCAGACGAAATCCCCATATCAGGATCATTCCGATCACCCTTGGCGGCCTGTCGCTGGAAGAGCTCAGGGCTTTGGGTGCTGAACTGGCGGACTGGATCCGCGAGGAAAAGTCTCGTACGGGACAGGACATCCTGATCGTCGTTTCCAGCGACATGAACCATTATCTGCCTGATCATGTCACCCGGAAGCTCGACCGGCTTGCAATTGATGCCGTTCTGGAGCGGGATCCGGCGAAACTCTTCAATACTGTCGAAAGCAATGACCTTTCGGTCTGTGGATACCAGCCGATTACGGCAGCGCTCGAGGCTGCCAACCGGCTGGGAGCCGAAAAGGCGGAACTGGTCGGATATGCGACCAGCGGTGATGTGAGCGGTGACCGGGATGCGGTGGTTGGTTACGCGGGGATCGCAATCAGCTAAGTCCTGCAAACAAGAAGGATCTGGAGGCCTCAGTCGACTGGAGGTTTCACAAGTTCGCCCATTCGCTTGCGGATTTTCCCGATCTGGCCAAAACCCCTCGATGCCAGATATCTCATGACCGGCATTCCACCCAGCGCCAATATTCCGAAATAACCGTGTGCCCACAGCTTCAGTGGGCCGTGGTGGATCGCAGCCTGGATCTTGAGATCCTGTTTGTGCTCCCAAACCAGTTGCATCAGCGTGATTCCGAACTGTGCGATGGAATCTTCCTCGATCCTGGTAATCTGGTCCACGGCCGCAGGGGGTATGGTCAGCGTGAAATCCGGATCGGGCGGTTTCCCCGGAAGCAGTTGCTGGCGGCCATTGATGATCGAAAAAGTATAGACCGTATCGTGGTCGGTGAAGTGAATACGCACGGCGGCGGATTTTGAAAGTGGCTTGGCCGCCTGGGTGCAGATAGGACGGTCCTCAAGGAATGTCTTCAGCTTCAGGTAGGTTGGGTGGTTCACGTCGTCCGCCTGGCTCCTTGAAGTCAGTGGCTGTTGTTGGGATCGCTCCGCAGAGGCCAGGCTTCGCCAGCAACGGGCCTGGATACGGGGGCAGGTATAGCACATGACCCAGAAAACTCAGATGCCACGCCCGGTGCCGCTGGAGGCAGTGGCTGGATTTCGGGCGAACCAGTATCTCCTGGGTCATGACAATCCCGCAGCCGTATTCTGAAAACTGACGGATATCCTTGTCTTCCGGTATCAATCGCGGCAAAAACAATATGGATGAAAGTGCCGGTGAACGAGGATAACGCCGTGACCGAAGGCTGGAAGGGGCCCTTTAGCCTGTTCTCGACGGCGCGCCGGTTCTTGCCGATTCCGAGGATGCCCGAGATCGGCTGGTTTGATGCACACAAGGGGACGATTTCCCTTGTCGCGAGTGCGTTGGTTTATCTTTCCTCGTACCTTTTTGATGGTGAATGGCGATTCTGGCTGTCCCGGATCGGGGAAGCAGCACTTATCGGCTCCTTCGTCGATTTTATCGCCATCCAGATGCTGTTCCGGCGTATGTGGTTTTTGCCGGGTTCAGGAGTGATTCCCCGGAACCGGATACGGATTATCGAGGGCCTGGCGCGATCGGTCGAAGAGGAATGGCTGACTCCTGACGTGATAAAATCAAAACTGGCTGGCCTGGATCTGGGAGAACTGGTGGGAAGGGCGCTTGAGCACCTGCGCGACAACGATGAAATTCTCCAAGAGATCCTGAAGCAGATCGCCATTGGTGCCGCCAGCTGGATCGATTCAAAGGAGTTCCTGGACTATCTCTCCGCTCAGGTGAAGGCCAGGACGGGCAGGGTGGGTGCGGTTGCCAATGCGGTGGGCCTGATTGATCACGACGTGATCGCGGCGGATATTGCCCATTCCCTGCTCGATCAGGTGAAAGGGCTACCGGCGAATGAGGCGGTGCGCAAGCGGATTCAGGAAGAACTGGGCCGGTCCGCCGAGGATGTCCGCTCAGATGAGGACCTCAAGTCCCGGTTCGACCGCATCAAGATGCAGGTTGTTGAATATATGCTGGCCAGCATGCAGGGGCGTATTCACGAGATGGTGCTTGAGAACCTGATGCGGTTCAGTGACGATGATATCCGCGAAATGTTCGAAACCAAGACAAAGAGCCATCTGGAGTGGATCCGGGTGAATGGGGCGATCTTCGGCGGGCTGTTCGGCGCGCTCTTTGCCGCCCTTCACAAGTACGGATAAGTTTCCCGCATATGACGGCGGTGGAGAAGAAAAGGAAAAAGCCGGTCCGGAAGCAGGAAGCGGCCGCAGAACTGGTCTCTCCGGTGGTCGGGGATATCATCCCTCCCCCTGCCGATGTGGATTACCCGCCGGTGCCGGTTCCGTCGGATATCCCCCTCCAGAAACCAACCGTACTGGAATTGCCTCCCGACCCGGAAAGACGGGGGACAGGCGGGTTCATTTATGAGTTCAGGGCCAAGAGGGAAAAAGGCAGAATTGGGCGCGCAGTGGGCCTTGCCATTGGCGTCGTTTCCACTGTTGCCGCCGTCACCGGGATCATCGCAGCCGCGGTGATTAATGCGGAACAGCGTGAGCGGCGCAAGAAGAAAAAGAAGAAGAAAAAGTAGCGGCCAGCCGCCGGCTGCCTGTCAGGCTTTCTTCGCGTTATAGACTGCTGTTGAAAAGGCAGCTTCAACGCCGTTCATGTCCCGGATAACGCCCTTCACGGTAAAATCCGATTTCCCTTCGGTCTCAAGTATCTGCTTGATCCGGTCCACCTCTTCCTGGGGGAACTTGATCTCGCAGACGGCGTCCGTCTTTACCGGCTTTTTGAACTCGATATTGAATGACTTCACGACGAGGCGGTACTTGCTGAGATCAAAAGTCGCCGCGAGCATCGCGCCGCCTGTAATTTCCGCCAAGGTGAAGAGCGAGCCGGCGTACATGATCTGGACATGGTTCAGGTTCAGCTTGATCGGCATTTTCCCGACGGCGCGGCAGGGTTCCATTTCTTCGACCGTCATGCCGGCACGGTCCACAAACGGGATGGTTTTCACGAGCATCTGCTTGAACTGCGGGCTGATCTGCATGGCTTTCTCCTTGAACGCCGCCGGCCCGGACCGGGCTGACAGTGAAGTCAGCGGTTGGTAACAAGGATTGACTCGTGAGTCAATTAACCGTGCACAGCTCCGGCCTAAAGAGTTCCAGATTATTCCACCGCCATCAGGACGCATTTCAGATAGTCGGTTTCGGGTACCGAAGGGCAGACGGGGTGATCAGTGCCTGCCGTGCGCCATTCGATGATCCGGGCTGTTCTACCGGACTTCCGCACGGCGCGCGCGAGAAGTTCACGGAAACTGTCCCGGTCCACATGATATGAGCAGGAAGACGCCACGTAGAGCCCTCCCGGAGCAGTCAGTTTCAGGCTGCTCGTGGCCAGTTCCTGGTAGGCTCGCAGGGCTTCCGGCAGGTGCTTTTTTGATTTTGCCAAGGCGGGGGGATCGGTCGAGACAATATCAAACTGGCGGCTGTCTCTGACGAGGTTCCGGAGCGCCGGGAAAGCATCATTTTCGATGAGTTCATAACGGCCGGAAAAACCGTTTCTGTCCAAAGCGGCTTTGGCAAGTTCCATTGACCGTGCCGACGCATCCAGCAACGTGGCGCTTTTGGCACCAGCCGCCAGGGTATTGAGAGCCAGGGCCCCTGAATAGGAGAAAACATCCAGAAGGGTCCGGCCCTTCGCAAATGAAGCGATCCGGGTACGGTTGTCGGCCTGATCGAGAAAAAAGCCGGTTTTCTGGCCGTTAAGGATATCGACAGGATACAGGATGCCGTTCTCGTTGACCCAGAGCGGGTCAGAAACATTTCCGGACATGATTTCGACACGGCTGGGGAGCCCCTCAAGTTCACGGCCTGAACCCCGCCCGGCCAGAACCACCGCTCCGGGCTGGTATATCTCCGACGCTGCCTGAACTAACGGTTTCAGGAGCATTTCCATTCCGGCCGTACCCGGCTGGATGACAAGGGTTTCTCCAAACCTGTCGATCACAAGCCCTGGAAGCGCATCGCTTTCGGCGAAAATCTCGCGGCGAAGTGCACGAATCCCGGTGAACCGGTCCCGGTAATCTTTGGCCAGCCGGAACCGGCGTGCGAAAAAGGCGGCATCAATCGCGTCCCGCTCCCGGGTTAGTACGCGGACGGCAATGAGAGAGGCAGGGTTGACGTACCCGCGGCCCAGGAAACCCCCACCATGCGCGACAATGTCAGCAATTGTCCCGGGAGCGTATTCGCGGAGTTTGCCCTCGATCTCGTTCGAGTAGATCCATGGGTGACCTGCAAGGACCCGCCGTTCCTCGTCCTTCTTCAGCCGGATGGTGACAGATTTCGTCATGGTTGCAGATCAGTTCACGAATACAGGGAGGCGGAAGATGTATCGCCCGCCTGGGAGGCATCAGAATCCAGTTATCGCTCTCAGTGCCGGCAGGTGGTGTACGCCGATGAATGCGACAGCGAGAATCAGAAGCCCGGTTACCCACCAATAGTTGTGTGTGGCCTTGTGGTAGTTGGTCCAGGTCGCCCCGCACATGACCGGCACCAGTGCAAATCCCGATATTGAAGCGAGGGCAGGATACCAGAAACCCAGAACAAGGCCTGCACCGGCAGATACTTCTGTGATTCCGACAGCGTAACGGAGCCACTGGGGGTAGCCGAATTTAGTGAAGGCGCGGACCATATAGCGGGTCCCGTACAGTTTAGGGCTTCCTGCGGCGAGGAACGAGGCGGCAAGGAACCCCTGAAGGATATTGATCGCTATCTGCATCTCTGCTCTCCAGCCGGTATTTTGCCTTTCGCAGGTGAGGCGAGGTCCCTAGCGGACCCGTTCTTTCCGGCCCTTGAGATAGTCCACGAGCAGGTATTTTCCCAACGCATTCGGACGGGTATAGAAAGCCCGGCCTCGGTTGATCCGTGAGAGTTTCGAAATGAAGCCGACGAGTGCCGGGGAGTCATCCAGCATGAAAGTGTTGATCCGGATGCCGTGGGCGGTGATCCGCTCGACCTCTTTCAGGGTCTCGGCGGAGGCCCGGGGGCTGATTCCGCCGAAATCCCAGGGCCATTCGACAACGAGCTGGCCTTTGGTGACGTAGGCTGTCGGCTGGCCGTCCGTAACAAGGATGATCTGGCGGTTTGCGTTTTTGTGCCGCATGAGAAGCCGGTCTGCGACGGCAAGACCTTCCTGGAGGTTGGTGAAGGGGTCACCGGAGTTCCAGATCATTTCCGGCAGGTCTTTTACCTTTAGTTCCCGGGCGCGGGTATAGAATCCGACAGCATAGAAACGGTCTTTCGGAAATCGCGTCTGTATCAGGTGTGCCAGTGCCAGTGCCACTTTCTTCGCTGCCGGGAAACGCCCCTCCCAGCTCATGGACCAGCTCATATCGATAAGCATGGCTGTGGCATTTTCGGTGGTGAACTCCACATCATGCACCTCAAAGTCATCTGGCCCGATCCGGATGGGAAGTTGTGCGCCATGGCGTGCAAGTGCATTCCGGAAGGTTCCACCCAGATCAACATTGAACGGGTCTCCGTATTGGTAATGCTTCGATGAATCGGGTTGCAGTTTGCCCGGTCCCCGAAACTGGGTCTCGTGTGCACCAAGGCTTTCCTTGGAAAGCCCGTCATAGATGTCCCTGAGCGCACGTGACCCGATCTTCCGGATCGCCTTTGGAGTGAGCTCCGGCTTTCCGTCTGCATTGACCAGGCCGCCTTTTTCCAGCCGTCTGCGCAGGTCCCGCAGAATGATGAACGACTGCGCACCTTCTTCAGAGAACAGATCCTTGAGGTCCTCCGGTGAAATCTCGCCGAACTCCCCGTTTTCCAGGGCGCGCTCAAGCTGGGAGAGTCGTTGAAACTCCCGCATCAGCTGCACTGCGTCGTTGAAATCAAGACTCTCGTTTCCAGAGAACATGCGCTCATAACGGTTGCTGAAATTTTCGAGATCACGGATGTCATCCAGCCGTTCGCGCAGCTCCTCGTAGATTTCCTTTGCCCGTTCATCGAGAAAATCGTAATTCTCCAGATCCTCGATAGCCCTGGCAAGGCCAGCGGGAAGCTGATCCATCCGGGATTCACGAGCCTCCCGGTCCCGCGGGTCAAGCCCCGGAGTCTGATAAAGGGTCTGCGTCTCGAACGTTCGCAAGTCATTCAGTTTCTGGCGGATCTCGTCGAGGGAATTATCAAGGCTGGATTGCTGGAACATCTCCTCCCGGCGACGCCGGAGTTCCTGAACCAGATCCGTGAGCCCCATGACACGGAAGTTTTTCGACGGCATGTCAAAACCGTTCCGCATCATCCATTCGAAGGCTTCTTCCATGTTGAAGCCATACATCAGGTTTTCGGTCAGTTCCTGAAAAACGTCATCCAGCGGGAAATCGCTGTCAGCGCGATTTTCGACGTCCTTGTCCCAGGAGCCGGGATCGAAGGCCGGCTTCGTACCGTCCCAGCGGGTGTAGCGTGTTCTGCGGGCTGCCACGATGCCGACTCCTTCGGGGCGTCTTATTTGTAGACAGTGCCCTTGCCGGACTGTTCCTTGTTCAGTTTCCCGTTCAGATGGAGACCCTCGAAAATGAACTCCACGGCCGCCGCGATCTCCGGGGCGGTGCGGGCGCCGGTTTTCTCGACGGCCGCCTTGAGACCGCGGATCTCGTCTTGGCCCTGCACGTAATCGGCTGAGGGCATCGTGTCGCTTACCTCGACCCCCCACCCCTGCCGGAAGGCCTGGATTACCTCCAGGAGCTGGTCCAGCTCGAACCACTCACTGAAGACCTGGTGGATCGCTTTCGACATGATCTTGGAGAATATGTCGGAGGGTTCTCCGTCTTCGCCCTTGTACTCCAGTTCAAGTTTCCCAAGGGTTGAAGAAACCAGATTGTCCAGATCCGAGATCCGGGGGACAGCGGACTCTTCTCCCAGAAGGAGTGCACGCTTCTCGGCAGCCGCAACAAGGGTCTCAAAGTTTGCAATGCTGAGACGAACGCTTACCCCCGATCGCTGATCGACCTGGGGGTGCTGTCGGGCCTGGCGGCTGAATTCCGTTACAATGTCGCGCATGTATTTCGGGACTGATGCCTTGACCGAACCGTAGGGGGGCTGGGCACTTTCACTCTCGACTATGGCGGACTCGGTATCCCTTTCCAGGGGATAGTGGGTCCGGATCAGCGCCTCATACCGGTCCTTGAGTGGAGTGATGATGCGGCCACGATTCGTATAGTCCTCGGGGTTGGCCGTGGCGACCACGACGATATCAAGCGGAAGGCGGATCCGGTATCCCTTGATCTGGAGATCCCGCTCCTCGAGCACATTGAATAACGCCACTTGTACTTTTTCCGGCAGATCCGGCAGTTCATTGATTGCGAAAATACCGCGGTTGGAACGGGGGATCAGGCCGTAATGGATCGTACGCTCGTCAGCCAGGTAGCGTCCTTCTGCCACCTTCACGGGATCAATTTCACCAATCAGATCGGCGGTGGAGACATCTGGAGTGGCGAGTTTCTCACCGTATCGCTCGTCGCGGCCGATCCACTCAATTTCCGTGTGGTCACCGTTCTTTGCGACCCGCTCTTTCGCCTCAAAAGAAACCGGTGTGAACGGCGAATCATGGACTTCGCTCCCTTTCACTATTGGAATCTCGTCGTCGAGAAGTGTGGGGAGCGCCCGCAGGATGCGGGATTTCGCCTGTCCACGTTCACCGAGGAGGATGATGTCGTGGCCGGCGAGTATTGCATTCACGAGCTGAGGAATAACCGTATCTTCGAACCCCTGGAGCCAGGGGAAGATCTTCTCTCCGGCCCGAAGCTTGCGGATCAGGTTTTTCCGCATCTCATCCCGGACGGAGAGTGCGGGGTATTCAGACGCCTTCAGTTCACCGAGGGTGCGGGGACGTGTGTGCATGGGATGCCTTTCCCGTTCTGAACGGACACGAGGGAAAGATTACCGCTCCCGGTGGCGGGATACAACGATCTGTCATGCCAGGCGGCTGCCCTGTCCGGTGCTGGAAGGATTATTGAACTGCCTGTCATTCTGCTGCACACTGGCAAGGCGGACGGGTAATCCGTTATAGCTATAGCGGGCGGTTTAAGGAGAACCAAAGACATGAGGAAATCTGTGTGGATGGCAATGGCAGGATCACTGATGTTGTCGGGGGTTGTTCAGGCTTCAACTCTGGATCGTATCCAGAAAAGAACCAATGATGCGGTCCGCAAGGAAGCGGAAGACACAGCCAAGGAAAAGGCCGGCAAGCATATCGACAAGGCTACGGAAGGAAAGGGCACTCTGAACAGGACCCTTAACCGGGAGCTCAAGGCCGCTTCTGACGAGGCGATCGAGGATACTTCCGAAAAGGCTGACCTGTCGAAGGGCAAGTCCATGAAGGAAGAGAAATCGGCCCATGGCAAGGCAACCAGTGAGGCTGCCAAGGCCAAGGCCGAGGAGAAACGGGAAGCTGCGGCTGAGAAGGCGGAAAGCGCGACAGCCAAGTCCAAGAAATAATCCGGTTCGTGTAACTGACATGCGGGCGGCCGGATTGGCCGCCCGTTCCGGTTCGGGATGAACCTGAAAGCCGTAAAATCCAGAGGGAAAAATCTATGGGAACTGTCATGGTTCTTGGGGCGACAGGATACACAGGCACGCTGGTGGCGCGCGCACTGGCCGAAAAGGATATCCCGTTCGTGATCGCCGGCCGGAGCGAGGAAAAACTTGTTCGTCTGAAGGACAGCCTGCCGGTGTCCGTGGATTACCGGATTGCGTCGCCCACTGATGCGGCTTCCCTCAAAGGACTTTTCCGGGGTGTGGATATCGTGATCAATACCGTGGGACCCTTTTCAGAGCTTGGGGAGCCGGTGGTGCAGGCGGCACTGGACCAGGGTGTTCATTACCTCGATACCACTGGCGAGCAGGATTTCATGCTGAAAATGATCGAGGGCTACGACTCCCTGGCACAGGCAAAACGCCGGGTCGTGGTGAATGCGCAGGCATTCGAGTACGCCGTCGGTGAATGCGCCGCTGCGCTTGTGCTCCGGGAGTTTTCGAACCGGGCGGACCAGCTTGAGGTATTCAATCATGTGTCAGCAACGGGGGCTTCCAAGGGAACCATCAAGTCTGCTTTCCGCATGTTCGGTAAACCCAACCTGGTCTGGGACCGTGGACGGCTTGTGGAGGAGCGTTCCGGACAGGTCGCGAGCGAGATCAGTTTCCCCGGAGATCCGAAACCAAGGGCTGCCATGACCATCCCTGGAGGTGAGCCCCTGAATGTGCACCGTTACGCGGACGTATCGTTCGTAAGGACCTGTATCGTTGTGCCGCCGGTAGCCAATACGGTGATGAAATTTGCAGGCTATGCACTGGCTCTGGCTGATACTGGACCGGTTAAGTCGATCGCTGATCGTCTGGTGGACCGGTTCAATGAGCCGCCGGATTACGAATCAGGTGCCCGATCCCGGTTTCGCGTCGCTGCCCGCGCCCGCAAGGATGGACAGGAAAAAGTCTGTGTGGTTTCGGGATTCGATCCTTATGGCATTACCGCCTCGATTGCGGTCGAAGGGGCCCGGTTCCTGCTCGGCGGCCGGGAAAAACGCTACGGAGTGATATCGACAGCGATGGCGTTCGATCCGGCCGAGTTTCTGGAGGCATTGAAGCCTGAGAGGGTGAGCTGGACGATTGCCTGAATCACCTCAAGACCGGTTTTTTCGGTTCCAATATCGTGCGCGGCGTCGCCCGGAATAGCTTGGGCCATGAGCCGGGCAGTAACATTCTCGTCCATGTCTACAGTGACCGCCTTGGCTCGGGCACGTCGAGACAGGGCTGAAAACTAGGAAGAAGGAAGTTGGTGCGCCATGTGGGACAGGATCAAAACCCAAGGGGGACTTTAACGCCCGAATAGACCTATATCAGCGAAGCGGACTTATACGGCAATAATCATACCCTGGATCAGGTTGCGGGTTTCTTCCATCAATTTTAACGCCGGAGTAGAAGGGTAGATCGGCGGGAGCACGGTTAAGGTCACTTTCCCGGGGTCATGTCCGAAGCCGCGCCCCAATGCGCCTTCTTTTGTTGACGGATGTTGTTCCACAACAGCGACTGGAATGATCGGGACATTGCACGCAAGTGCCAGTTCGAATGCCCCTCGATGAAAACTGCCGAGCATTTTGCCTCTGGGCCGTTTCCCTTCCGGGTACATCAATATAGAAGTTCCCCGCGCCAGTACCGGCCTGCATTGTTCGATTAAACCGGCCGTGGACGCTCTCGGCGGCAGGAAAATCTGACCTGTCTTCACCGACATCGCTCCACCCAAAGGAAACCGTTTCAGATCAGCCCGAATGACAGCCCGCCAGTCGAGCCTGACAAAATGGGTAAAGAGATACCAGTCCCATTCGCTTCCGTGATTGGAGACAAATATGCAGGGTTTTCCGGGAAGAAGATGCTGGAGACCACGTGCCTCGGCCTTGATGCCACAGCCTCGCAGGATGCCGCCAGACCAGTACAGGCTTAAATGCTCATACCCCCATTCGGGCGTTTTTCCAGCGGCGAAGCACGCGCTCGCCACGCCACCGACAGCACCAGTCACTCCTGCTATGACCGAGAGTCTGTAAAGTGTCCGCAGGATTTCAACCGGTGAATTCACGGCAGCATCTCCAGCGTCACAGTCCAGCGTGACGGCGAACTGTCCAGTGATTTTGCCAAAGAAGCCGAAAAATCCGCCGACTGCATTAATTCATACCAGTCTCTTCCACCGAGTACTGCAACCCGCTGTCCGAGCAAAACCGTTTCCTGATGGCCGGCCGCCTCATTCCAGTTTTTGTCGATGTCATCAACCCGGTAACCGATAACCGTACCGGTCCTTCCGGACTGAATATGCAATCGCGGGTTCAGCCTGACCGCGCTTCCACGTAACTCAAGCCAATGAAGAAAAGCCCCGGATGGGTTTGCTAAAACAATCCACTCATATGCCGCACCAGGTGTGATGCTTGCTAAAGGCTGAACTCCTGCGGCTCCTGGAAGGAGAGCTAGCGTACCGTCTGGAACCTCAAAACCATTATGCAGAGCAATCCTGGAACCCAGATTCATGACGATACCCGGAATGGCAAGCTCAATATCTTGAAGCAGAAGATTATCGCAGATCAGCAGGCTCTGTTCCCGGGGTTCGATATACCTGACAAGCGCACGTACTGATGCTTCCGACCGGCGAAGAGAGCAGGAATTTCCGTTCTCCAGCGATCTGGTAGTCCACCGGAAATCCTTTTCGGTTCGGCCGGTTTGCATGATACTGAGAATCAACGCATCGAACCGGAGCCGGAGTGCGTTGACCAGGTTTATTTCTGCTCCGGGTAGCCTTAAATTCCTGAAAAATCCGGAGCCGCCGGGGAACTCTGCCTCCAGGTATGGCCCGCGGAATGAACCGGAAGTCATCCGGGTATCCTTGACGGACAAAGCTTCCTTCTTCACAAGAAATCCTTCGCGACGCTCCAGCCCGTCGCCGGTTCGCACGGTAAGCCGGCTCTTGGCGTCCTTGGGAATATCTGCACCGGCCGGGCCCATCCGACCTGCACGAAAATGGAGATCAAAGCGGTTTGAAGCAATGCCCATGAACGTATCGGTCTCCAGGTCGATCCAACCCGCACCTTTTCGAGTTCGAAGAACCCACGGACCTGGATCGGCAATCTCAATTGAAACGTGATCAAATATCCGGGTCCGGGTAAGCTCAGCGGGACTGGCAGTCATGTGCGGTCCATTCATGGCAGCGGCGAAGAGGCAGGCACAAATCAGAAAGCCCACGGAACCCTCCGCCGCCGGAATTCGGGCTCAATAACCAAATAATGCACCGTCACCCCCACTATCGTTCCGGCAATACCGTCCACCAGATAGTGGCGCTTCAGAAGCAGGGTGCTTGCAAACACTGAAGCCCAGATGCAGAACGAGAGAACTGAAATTTTTGATGAAACCTTGAAAAGTGACAGACAGGCAAGCGTTGTCATAGCGACATGGAGGGAAGGGAACGCATTCCATCCCTTGTCGTCCAGCCACGGGAGGCGGGGTAACAGGAACGAATCGACCGCACCCGTGACTGGTGGAGGGATGCACCTGACTGGTATCAGCAGGAACAAGGCGAAGGATACTGCCATGGTCAGTAGATATGCCGCTGCACCACGCCTCATGTAATAGGACTGCGGGAACGGGAATATCGGGGCGAAGACGATCACATATCCAAGGCAATAGGGAATTGCGGTCCAGCCGATATAGGGGATCTTGGTTTCTATGCCGATCGATAAATCATAGCCCGGTTGCTCGCCCAGAATTCTTGGAATGCCGAGATAACCCGCCCCAAAAACGGTCCCGACCAGAACGCTCCAGAAGAGGAACTCGGGGAAATTCCAGCCTTGCCCAGTGTCCGGCAGTCCAGATGCAATGGTGCTCGGTTTCGCATTCATTTCATCCCGGCGTCCCGATCCGTGGCGCCGGAACTTGGTATGGTAGGTGACAGACGATCGAAGCTGGCCGGATGGCATACCACTTCGCCGCCACCGACATCCCCCGCCAGCGGAAACATCCGCATCAAGCGGCGAACGCCATGCAGCACCTGCACGCATACCTCGTTATTCTCCTGTCGCACGTAACTTCCATTCCATGACGGCACAGTAGAGACATGGAGTTACGAACATGGTGATGAGATGGACGGCCATGCCGCCGACGCTGGGGATCGCCATCGGCTGCATGACGTCGGACCCGCGTCCGCTTGAAAGAAATACCGGAAGCAGGCCGATCACCGTCGTGGCCATGGTCATGAGCGCCGGGCGGACTCTTTTCAGACCCGCTTCTATGACCAGCTCCCTGACCTGTTCTGGCGTCTGCGGCGCGTGGTCTCCACGCCTGCCAGCAAAGACCTGCTCGAGATAAGTCAGCATCACGACGCTGTCGTCATCGGCCACTCCGAACAGCACGATGAAGCCGACCCAGACCGCGACGCTCAGATTCGATCCCCACAAGTAGAGCATGATGAATCCGCCGGCGGCTGAAACGACGATGGAGAAGAAAACCAGGAATGCCAGCCACCATTTCCCGAATCCCAGATAGAGCATGACGAACATCCCCAGCAGGACTATCGGAACCAGGACGGAAAGGCGTTTCGTCGCCCGCTGCTGATTCTCAAACTGGCCTCCCCATTGCCAGTGATAACCTGAGGGAACGGCAAGAGTGGCTTCGGCATGCCGGCCTTCGGCTATTAACCGGTCGCTTTTCTCCTTTTCGGAGCGCAGCAGCCGCTCCGCATCCTCAACGACACTGACTTCGTCCCGGTCTCTCGTGTTCATCGTCACATAGCCGACGAGCAGCCCGTTCTCGCTCTTGATTTCCTGCGGGCCGAAGACCCGCCGGATGCGGGCGACCTGTCCGATCGGAATCTGTGCGCCGGTCGATGCCGGAACCAGCACCCTTTCGAGGTCTTCGGGATCGTCGCGAAGTTCTTTCGGATAGCGCACCCGGATCGGATACCGTTCGCGTCCTTCAACCGAAACCGTCAGATTCTCGCCTCCGACGCCGACCTCGATGACATCCTGCACATCCCGGATCCTGATCCCGTACCGGGCAATCGCCTCGCGATCGATCTCGTACTCGATGTAAGGTTTCCCAATGATCCGGTCTGCCACGACATCGGATGCACCCGGAACGTTTTTCAGGATGCGTTCCATCTGGAGGCCGATTCGCTCGATCTCCTTGAGATCGGAACCGAAGATCTTGATCCCCATCATCGCCCGGAACCCTGTCTGGAGCATGATGATCCGGGTCTGTATGGGCTGAAGCCATGTCGGCAGAACGCCCGGCAGGTCCGTCGCGGCCTGCAGCTCGGCCAGAATATCCTCTTTGGTTCGTTCCCTCTGCTCCGGCCAGATATCTTTGAGCACGGACCGGAGCCAGTCAGGCCGCCGGATATCGCTGTGCCAGCGGTCTGCATGAACGGGCCGCCACTCATTTTCCGGCCGCAGCACGATGATGGTTTCCACCATGCTGACCGGCGCCGGATCGAGTGCGGACTCGGTGCGGCCCAGTTTCCCCACCACGCTTTTAACCTCTGGAACGCTCTCGATGCCCTTGTCCTGGGTCGCCACTGCTTTCTGGACTTCAGTCAGGGATGCCGACGGCAGAAGCGACGGCATAAACAGCACCGAACCCTCGTCTAGGGGAGGCATGAACTCCCTGCCCGTGACGGAGAATATCCACAGGCCGGCAGCCACGACTGCGATTGGCAGCGACATAAAGGCCGCCTTGTGGCCGAGCACCCATCGCAAGACAGGACGGTAAGTCCCGTACACGGCCCGGGACACGATGTTTCCGTCCATGGAGACGAGTTTTTCCCGGCCCACGCGATACACCAGAGCGAAGACGATCAGTCCGATGCCGACAGCCGTCGGCCAGCCGGCTGCGGCTCCTGTGGCGGAGAAGCCCAGCGGCTCCATGGCATACCGTGCGGCCAGTGCCGCGACGGCCCCAGCCAGAGCCGCCCATGCGGCCGACCGGCGCCTGCTCCAGCGGGACGGTTTCAGCAGATAGTAAGCAAGTACCGGCACCAGTGTTACCGAAAGGACGACCGAGGCGCCGATGGCAAACGTCTTGGTATAAGCCAGCGGCTTGAACAGTTTTCCTTCCTGACCGGTCAGGAAAAATACCGGGATGAAGGAGATCAGTGTGTTTGAAACTGCCGTCACAATGGCTCCGGCAACTTCCGTAGCCGCCTCGTGAACCACTTCTGAATACGGCCTGTCCGGCTCTTCGATCACCCGGCGATAGATGTTCTCGGTCATGATGATGCCGGTATCCGCGATATCGCCGATCGCGATCGCAAGCCCGGCAAGCGACATGATGTTGCCGTCGATGCCAAGCAGATACATCGCCAGAAAGCTCAGGGCGAGCGACAGGGGCAGCGCCGGCAGGATTGCCAGCGAACTGCGCAAATGAAGCAGAAAAAGCAGCACAACTGCACCCGCCACGAGGGTTTCCTCGATCAGGGCTTCCGACAGAGTGCTGATTGTTTCCTTGACGATATCGGTCCGGTCATAGAACGGGACAATGCGTACCGGCACTTCCATTCCGCCGGCGAGGGGGATTTTCAGCCCCGGCTCGATCTCCGCGATCCGCAATTTCAGGCGCTCGATGACGGCGAGGGGGTTCTCGCCGTACCGCATGAGAACGACCCCACCGACAGCTTCCTGCCCATGCTTGTCCAGCGCTCCGCGCCGGAAGTCGGGACCGAGCTGGACGGTGGCCACGTTCCTGACGAGAATCGGCGTTCCCGCTTCCTGCCGGATGACGATGTTTTCGAGATCGGCGGCGCCTTTTACAAATCCGACGCCGCGTATGAAGAATTCCATACCGGCCTTTTCGACGGTTTTCGCCCCGACGTCGATATTGCTGCGGGCCACCGCTTCGTAGACTTCCGGCAGCGTCACCCGGTGTGCGCGGAGCTTGTCGGGGTGAACGTCTATCTGATACTGCTTGACGTGTCCGCCGATGCTCGCGACCTCCGATACGCCTTCGACCGAGTTCAGCTGGTACCTGACATACCAGTCCTGAACGGAGCGCAACTGGGCAAGATCGGCCCCGTCGGCCTCAAGGGTGTACCAGTAGATCTGGCCGAGGGCCGTGGCATCGGGACCGAGTGCCGGCGTTACGCCCGGGGGAACCCGGCTTTGTGCGACGCTGAGCCTTTCGATCACCCGCGACCGGGCCCAGTAGTAATCGGTGTCATCCTTGAAGATGACGAACACCATCGAGAACCCGAAGCCGGACATGGAGCGAATGGTCTTGACGCCCGGGGTTCCCTGCATGCTGACGGTCAGCGGGTAGGTAACCTGGTCCTCGACATCCTGGGGCGAGCGCCCTGGCCAGTCTGCAAAGACGATCACCTGTTTTTCGCCGATATCCGGGATCGCATCGACCGGAGTATGCTGGAACCCGGACAGTCCGGCGGCGAAGAGGGCAGCCGAAAGGATCAGGACGAGCAGCCTGTTTCCGAGACACCAGCGGATAACTGCATTCATGGCTGAACCCTCAGTGCCCGCCTTGATGGCCGCCGTGGAGCAGCGCTCCTGATTGTCCATCGGGGAACAACAAGCTCGGTTTTCCTTCGATCTGCCTCTGGCTGTCGATCAGGAACGCGCCGCGAACGGCGATCTCATCCCCTTCCGAAAGACCCGATATGACCGGATAGAAACGGCCGCCCGCACTCTTCCCGGGACCGGCGATGGCAAGGGGCCCTAGACTGACCTCTACAGGCTCGAATTCGGTGCCCGCACCGCGGCGGTACACAAGTTTTCGTTCGCCGGTATCCAGAACCGCACCGGCGTGAATTGCCAGAATCCCCTCGCTTGGGCCGGCGGCGGGCGGACTACCCGTGTCCACGACGAGCTTCATCCCGCAGATGGGGCATCTGCCGGGCCCGTCCCGGACAATCTCCGGATGCATCGGACATGAATAGGTGCCGGATCTCCCCGTACCCGCCGCTTTTCCTTCGCCGCTGAGCTTTACCCGGATGAACGCGGACGCGTACATGTTTGGCTTCAGCCGTCCATCCGGATTCTTCAGGTTGACGCGAGCGGTGATTGTGCGTGTCGTATCGTCGAGATAGGGAGAGACGAACGTGACGGTTCCTTCAGATACCTCGCCGGGATAGGCCTCGACAGCAACTCTGACCGGCTGCCCCGCCTGCACCCAGGTCATGTCGTACTCGTAGATATCGATGTTGAGCCATATGGGATCGAGCCTCGCCACCTGGTACAGGATGTCGCCCTCCTTGACATACTGGCCTTCCCGTACGTTCTTCTCGATGACTGTCCCCCCTTCCGGCGCATAGATCGTGACATGCGTCCGCGGCTGGCCGGACTGCTCGATTTCCCTGATCTGGCCGGGCAACAGGCCCCACAGAAGCAGCTTGGACCGGACGGCTTCGTGGAGCCCGCCCGGAACACCGCCTGCATCCGATGCAAGCAGGAGTTCCCGCTGGGCGACGAGAAGTTCGGGACTGTAGATATCGACAAGATGCTGCCCCCGCCTTACCGTCGAACCGGTAAAGTCCACATAAAGCCGGTCGACGCGGCCTGCAACACGCGCGGCAATCGAGGCCAGACCGCTTTCGTCAAAAGACAGCTTTCCGACGGCCCTGATCTCTTTGAACAGGATCCGGCGGGCAACCCTCTCCGTCTCCACGGCGGCCCGGTTTGCGTCTGTCTCACGTACGGGCGTGAGATCCATGCCGCAGATCGGGCAATGGCCCGGCCGGGTGTGCCGGATTTGGGGATGCATGGAACACGTCCAGATTTCCGGCTGCTGCGCCGCCGGAGCCGTTTCCGCCTTGTGGCGGGAGTGGTCCCCGGCCTGACTTCCGTCTTCCCCGGGATGGACTGCATCGGGATGCTTACTGGGGGTTTCCGGCGTAAGCAGCTGGTAGACTGCAAATCCCGCCACGACCAGAGCGGCGGCCCCCAGCAATTCCCGGTATTTCGCGAGAAGGGTTTTCATTGCGGCGCTCCATCGTTTCCGCAGGCAGGCGGAGTTCCGCCGCAGGGCAGATTGCCGGGCATCAGGCTGACGCCCAGTGCGCGTTCCATCATTGCAAGCGATTGCCAGTACATCCGGACTGCCTCCGCCTCTTCCAAAAGAACTCCGATATAAGAACGTTCGCTGTCGAGCAGTGATGTAAAGCCGATCCGGGCGCTGACATAAGCCTGTCTGGCCGAACGAAGTTCCAGATCGGCCGCCGGCAGGATTTCCTTCCGGTACAGGTCGCGGACCCTGACCGCTTCCGTCAGGCGCTCACTGGTTTCGATGACCTCGAATACGATCCGGTTTCTTACACTGTCCCGGCTGTATTCCGCAGCTCGAACGCCGGCTTCGGATTGCGCGATGGCGGCCCTGCGCCGGTTCAACTGGAGAGGAATATCGATTCCCGCCCTGATGGCAAGGTCATCCATCCCATCTTCGGGGAAACCCGGATTGGTCCCGCCTTTGGTCGGTGCGTACATCAGCCCCAAAGACAAATCCGGCCAGTATCCCTTGTAGGCAATCTCAGTCCTGTTTTTGGCGGCAAATACCTGCGCGTCGGCCCCCGTCAGCTCGGGCCGATGCCCGAGAGCGATGGCCCGGGCAGCCTCCGGGTCCGGCGAGACGACCGGAACGTCAGGCAGGACCGGCCGCCCCCGAACAGGCTCTCCGGAGGTTCCGATAAGACTCCGGATACGGGCCACGGCGACTTTTTGCATGCGGACCAAGGCCGCTTCCGCCGCTCCGGTCCTCGCCAGTTCGACGGCAGCCTTGAGAGGATCGCTCTGCGGTGCCTGTCCGGACCGGTAGAGATCCTCGGCGGCCTTTCTGAATGCGCTCAGCAGGTCGCGGTTGATCCGGTTGATCTCAAGCGCCCGCTCTATATACCACCATTCGAAGAATACATTTTTGGTTTCAAGGGCAAGGTCGAATTCGGCTGACGATGCATCCGAACGGGACATTTCCGCCTGCTGGGTTGCGGCCGACTCTCTCAGACCGCGAACGCCCCAGAACGGAAACTCCTGTTCGATCTCGAACCGGTAGCGCTGCGGCCCAGCCCGGGTCTCGCCTGGAAGGATCATGTACTGAAACATGAAACGCGGATCAGCTAACGACCCTTCCTGAGGGGCTTCAGCCAATGCCTCCAGATAGCGGGCCTTTGCTGCCTGCAGGCCGGGGTTGGCGTGCCGGACCTCAGAGAGCAGGGATTCCAGCGTTACTTCCGGAATACTATCTTCACCGGCTCTCGACGGCGCGGGACTAAACCCGTACCCGAGTGCCGTTCCAATGAGGGCATACCTGACAAGGGAGAGTATCGGTATGATTCTCTTTTCCATTCGTATCGATCCAGCCAGCCGAATTCAGGCCATGCATAAGTACAGCAATGCTGCGGGTTATAAACGTGGTACAGGCAAGCACATGCGGCAGGCGCCGACGCGCCCGCCCCGGAGCAGCTGTCGATGGATCAAAACGTCAGGACAACCGTGGCGGTGAAACAAAGCGACGGCGGATCCGTCTGGTGATCCGCGGAAGCAGGCACAATAATGCGCTGATCTGTTGGCGCACTTAGTTGCAGTATTGGGGATGCAAACTCTACGGCCGGGCCGTCAGCCAGCACATGACCGGAATCGTATTTGCGTACATCGTCAATCGTGAATGCGTTAGAGCAAAGTTCATGCTGGCAATCTCCAAAACGTGCGGTCTTCTTGTTGTGACTTTGAGCGTTGCCCTGTCCGTGACACGGAGAACCGGCATTCGGATCGGTTGTATAATCTGCTGATACGGCGGCGGAACTTTCCGGAATTTTGAGGCAATCCGTACGGCA
>CAZSFB010000012.1:0-19636 GCA_964606035.1 uncultured bacterium
GAATGGTGCATGAACCCATGGCAGTAACCGCCGCCGTCCGGTGCGTCTTTTTTATCGACCCGGAAATGACCCTGCGTGCGATGATCTATTACCCGCTTTCCTGCGGACGGAATATCGATGAAATCATACGTGTGGTGGATGCCCTCCAGCTCAACCTGAAGGCGGGCGTTGCCACGCCGGCCAACTGGAGGCCCGGTGAAGATGTCATTGTTCCCGCACCAGTCACCCAGCAGGCTGCAGAGGAACGGGCCAAAGACGGTTCGCTCAAGGTGACCGAGTGGTACCTTTCGCGAAAGTCCCACCCGAACTGATCTTTTGCTATCCAATCCCCATGAACGCGGGCACTTGAAACCCGGCCCCTGAAACCGTCATCGTTCAGGGGCCGGTACATTTCCGGAATCCTCGCCCGCTAACGGTCCGGGGGCCGGGACAGGATACAGGCCTTTCGAATGGACGAACCCAAGCCGCCAGCTCCCGAAACTTCCCGTCAGGCTCCGCTCGCAGAGGTGCCCGAGGAATTCCCTGCCGGTTTGCTGGAGCCGGATGGAAGCTTTATTCCTGACTACGATCCGCCGGAACGCCCGTTTGGAGTATGGATACTGGCGGGAATCGCGCTGCTCGTTTCCGCGACTTCGGCTCGGCAGGCACTGGCTGCCGTCACCCGGGCCGGTCTTTTTGATTTCCTGACCAGTGCCGGGGCCCTTTGGGCTTACGGTTTTGCAGGCTGGGGGGTCTTCCGCGGCAACCACCGTGGCCACACGACCTACCTGGTCCTTCTCATTGTCAACCTGGTGATCTGCGCAGTTGCGACGGTGATAACGTCCCTGATCGCGGCGAACCTCGTGCCCTCACTGCTTGAGTACCTGAGCCCGGATGCACTGGTAAGGGAATTCCTGCGTAACGCGGCGCTGGCACTCGTGGCCGGATTCTCACTTGCTCTGGCAATGTGCGGGCTGCTTATCACGTATCTTGAGTCAAAGCGTGTCCGCGAATGGGTCGGGAAAAATGCCGGCTGAATCCAAAACCTACCCACGGAGCCAGTTCGCCCGGACACTTTGGGGACTGCTGTTCATTGCCGGTCTCGTACTGGGAGCCGCCGCCCTGTTCGGACTTGGTACGGGCCTCATCTCCATTGGCGAGTCCCAGGCCTCCACAGTGTTCCGGTGGCTGGGGTTCAGCGTTCCCCTGACTGTCTTCTGTTCCTGGGGGCTATGGAAAATCGCGTTCTGGACCAAGGGCCTCACCCTTCATGCTGACCGGATTACTCTTGAGCAGGCGGCGGCTGAAGAGGAGATTCTCTATACAAACCTGGCCCGCATTGTCAGTATTCCCCACGGCTCCGGATGGCGGATCGCCCTCGTCGACCACGAGGGAACCGGCTACCGGTTCTACTGGCCGGACATGGAATGGGTAGAAGATCTTTCCCGCCGGACCGGTATTCCCGTCGAAGGTGGCCAGGAACTTCTTGAGGAACTGGAACGCGAGCGGAATGCCGCCGGCTAGGGTTATTCCGGTTTTCTCCTGATCGTCTCGGCCAGCTTCTGGAGCGGAGGAACTCCATCACGGGAGCTGTCCAGACTCATCCGGTCCAGCCGGTCCAGAACCGACTTGTACTCCGCCTCGCCAATTTTTCCCTTTTCGAGAAGATACCGGTTCAAATCCCGCAGATGCAGGAAATAGACATCCGCCTCAATCCTGGAAAACCGGCGGTCCAGATACTCTCCCAGGGATTTCAGGATCACCTCGCGCTCCAGATCGTCCAGCTGCTTCCACAGGTCGTTGCGAACGGCGTAGAGATCCGAACGGATATCCCGGTAAAGATCTCCGCGGAGCGCGACGAGCTGGTCCTCGATGGATCTGAGAACCGGTGGAAGTTTCTGGATCTCAACCGAACTTGCGGCGGCTTTCGTGTCCAGGTTCTGGATCACGCCTTCGACCGCCCCAAGACGGAGCTCAAGCGCCCGCAACGCATCCACTAGGGACTGGCTTCGTTTGACCAGTGCCAGTGCGGCCAGTAGCGTCATGACTACGGTTACGCCAAGACATACCATGAACCAGGTAGGGAGCATGTCCAGCCATCTTCCTCAGAGAGGGTTCTCCCTGTCAAGCGCTCTCGATGCAGCCCTGTCCGTTCCCCCGGTGGCCTGGGGGAACATACGGCAGAGATACGCGTCGATGTCAGCGGGGCTTTTCTGGCTGCTTCTCCGCCCCGCACTGCTTGCACTGGTGCTCGCCATCGTGTTCGGCAACCTGTTTGCAGAGGGTGACGGCAGATATCCGTATCTTGCCTACCTGCTCGCCGCACTGGTGCCGTGGTCCGTGTTCGATGAGGCAGTCCGTCATGGTGCGAGAACCTACCTCTCCAACGGATCCCTGCTTCGCAGCCAGAAGACCTCCGGAGGGATTCTGGGATCAATCAGTGCCTTCGAGGGTTCCATCACATCGGCGGCGGCCATCACAATCCTCTGGCTTGGCTACCTCGTGTTATTCCGGGATTTCTCTGCTTCAGATTTCTGGATTCCCGCCCTGCTCGTACTCCAGTTCATGACACTGTGGGGAATCATCCTCTGGGCTTCCCTCATTGTGACCCTGATCCGGGATGCGGAGCCGCTGATCGATCCCGTCATGATGGTTACTTTCTGGAGTGCGCCGATAGTCTACTACGAGTCGATTCTGCCCGGAGGGGTTCAGAAATGGCTGCTTTACTGGCCTCCGGCCGCCTGGACACGGCTCTGGAGATCAGTTCTTGGATACGGGCAGCAGCCAGCCTTGAGTGATCTGGCAGTCACTGTAGTGACGGCACTGGTTGCGGCAATCTCCGGAATGCTGCTCACCCGGTTCCGGTTCAATCTCGTGGCCGACGCAACCTGAGGGCGAACGGAGTGAATCACCCTGTAATCCGGTGCCGAGACCTTCAGAAAACCTATCCGTCACCTGCGGGTTTTCCTGCAGGGATCAAGACCCTGATTTCCGGCCATCCGGACCTTGAGGGAACTCCGGCACTGCGCGGCATAGATCTGGATCTCGCCGCTGGAGAAACCGTAGGCCTGATTGGTCCCAACGGATCCGGGAAAACCACTTTGCTCCGGATTCTGGCAGGAATCACCCGCCCGACTTCCGGCACCTGCGAACTGCCCGGTCAGATCGCATCCCTGATTGAACTGGGTGCCGGATTTGCACCCGGTCTCAATGCCTTTGCGAACATCAGACGTGAAGCGGCCCTGACAGGGCTTTCCGTAAAATGGGCCGATCAGAACATGGGCCGGATTCTGGAATTCGCCGGCTTGCCGGATGAAACCCTGCGCAGGCCACTGGGAACCTTTTCGGCTGGAGAACGGATCCGCCTTGGTTTTGCTCTTGCGATCACACGCCCCGCCGATCTTCTGGTCATTGACGAGGTGCTGGCCGTCGGCGACGAGCGGTTCCAGCAGAAATGCCTGGAGGCATTCCGGGAAATTCGAAAAACGGGCAGACAGGCAGTTGTCCTCGCCAGCCACGCTCTGGGGCAGGTCCGCGCAGTCTGTGACCGTGCGGTCTGGCTCGATTCAGGTACGGTCCGGGCCATTGGCCCCGCATGGCAGGTGACTGAAGATTACCGGCGTTCGCAGACCGAACAGCACCCACCTTCTGGGGCTCAGGTTACAGAACGCGGAGACTTTTTCATTGAATCGGTTGATGTCTGTCCGCCGGTCCCGTCTTATGGTTCACCGTTTGAAATCCGGGTCACCTACCGGGCCCTGAAGTCCATTGAACATCCCAATCTCGGCATAGCCATTCACCGGACTGATGGTGTTCTCTGCTACGGCACTTCCAGCGTCAAGGCGGGTGTCAGAAAACCTTCAGTGAACGGACCGGGCCTTGCGACAGTCCGGCTGCGTAACCCCTCACTGCTTCCCGGAAACTACCAGATAACTGCCGGGCTTTTCGATGCGGACGACGTGGTCAAGTACGATTACCACGACCGGCGTTATCCGTTCAGGATAGCCGGTGAAACCCGCGAAGACGGCGTCTGCCGCATTCCCTTCGAATTCGAGTGGGAGTAGCCGTAGGGGCCAGCACAGTCAGTCCGGAGACTTGCGGGATGCCCGCAGCCGTTTCTGGATTTCGTGGATCGAGCCCAGTCCTTTCCGGCGCAGGTAATCCAGAAATTCCCGGCCTCCCATCCAGAAATAGCTGAAATAGCCGTGACGCCAGAGACGGAATACCCCCGAATGCACCGAAGCCCGGATCTTGCGTTCCGGGTCGTCGGTATCAGCAAGCTCAAGGATCTTCAGTCCGTAGGCCGGGATGGAAGGTTCGGGAGTGGACAGGAGTTCATCAAGGGCAGCACCGGGAACCCGCAATGTCACATCGGGTTCATAAACATCGTCCGGTTCCAGCCGCGGTCTGCCGTTGCGGAGATGATAGAAGTATTCGCCATCCGGCAGGACAATCCGGATGCAGGCACCGGGTTTCAGCGGACGGGAAGCTTCCAGCGCGAGAGGGTCTTCCTCAAGAAACTTCTTCAGCCGTAGCGCATCCGGGTTCACTGCTAAGGTTGCTCCGGATGGTCGCCGGCTTCTGCCGCAAGGTCGGGAAAGAGCAGAGGACAGGATGTAATCCGGCCCCCCTCCCATGATTTCAGGAGGACCTCCTGCGGCGGATCCAGAAGCCATGCGTGCCCGCCCCTGAACTGTTTCAGATACACATCAAACGGCTTGAAGTAGGGAACCGGCTGGCTGAGATATCCTTCCGACAGATACCGGTCGAGGGCAAAAATATAGGCGCCGGGGTATTTCATGCAGAATGGACGGATACCCTCCCTGTCCGCGGCGAACAGGGCACCGAAAATATCATAGGTCCGCTGCTTCAGATCCTCCCACGCATCGGCGAAAAGCGGCCAGGAGAGCTCGTACATGATGAGCACATGCCGCTTTGTATAGATCGGCACACAGTCGGCGGCTTCAGGATGTCCCGCAACAACCGCATCTTTAGGAAGCGTCGAGACATATTCATACAGGGGAACATCTTCGCAGCGGACATAGTCGGCGACTTCACCATGGTACAAGCCGGTTATGGATATGGCGGCAAACGCCCCAAGCGTAAGCCGGGGGGCAAGCACCATCCGCCTCTCCCATGCGGCACCCAGAATCCGGCCAGCGGCCAGACAGACCATCACCGGAATCACATACCGGAACTGATGGGAGGCGGTGTAGAGCTTGAGCGAAATCCACGGATGAAGCAGAAATATCCCGGTCCCGCAGAGAAAGGCTCCCAGGGCGAACAGCTTCGGCACCCGTCCCGCCAGATCCCAGAGCCCGTGGCTCCCTGTAACCAGAATCGCCACAGATACCGTAACGAGGTACAGGCCACCTGCCAGATTCTCAAGGCGACTGGACCATATTCCCGCCGTCATCACGGCCGCCGCCGCCAGCAGAAGCAGGGTACGGACGGCCCGTGCCTGCCCATACCGGCCCCTGTATTCGAAGCGGCGTGCAGCCAATGCACAGACGATGAGACCGGCCCAGAGAGAAAACAGCGTCCCAAAGCCCGGAGCGACATAGGTTCTCCCCAGGAAAAACATCCGGTGCAGGAAGCTGAGCGTAAAAACGTTGGAAGGGCTGTTGTTCAGATAGTCGGCGATTGGAAAGCGTCCACCGATGTTGGTTTCCGCCATGCTGATGACCTGTTCATAGGTCATCACCTGGTAAATGGACCCATACCGGATCACAAAAAGGGCCACCGCCGCCGACAGGATGCCGATCCCGGCAACAGCTCCGGCAGTTTTTGCATAGACACCAAGTCTTTCCGCTGGCGCCCGCCAGGCCTCGCCCGCAAGAAGCAGCAGGGAGGTTGCCGTCATCGCCGAAAGAAGCACCGGATAGACAACAACCGTCAGGGCACCCAGCAGTCCGCATAAAATCCACCGGCGTTCCTGTGCCAGCACCACATATCCGGCGATGAGTGGAGCCGCGAATCCGCGCCATGAGCCCGTGTAAAACTGGTCCCACCGGCACACGAGAAGGAACACAAAGACTGCTATCCACGCACCCCTACGGCCCCATCCGGAACGGTATGCAAAGACCAGAAACAGGGACGCCGCCAATGGGATCTGCAGGAATGGAATCAGCTTGGAATAGGTGACCGGAGACATGAAATACGTGGCTGCAGTGTAAAACCGCGACACCAGCCACGGAGCATGGCGGTTCATGCCGCCCGCCGTGTAGTCCACCGTGAACAGATCAGGATCATGATCCCGGTATACGAAGAACATGATCCGGGCATCGTCATCCAGACTGTAGTAGTCCGTCAGCATCGGGAACTGGTGGATGACGGTGAAGACACAGGCCACCAGCACCACCAGACCGAGTTCCTTCCGGAGAACCCGCACGGATGCCGGACTGGTGCTTTCTGTCTGGCCAGGACTCATCTGCCGGCTGGGAGTCTGCCCGATCCTGCCTGCAAGAAAAAAGATCCCGCAATCACAAGTCCAGCGCCTCAGACAACCGGACGCCGGTCAGGCCGGATTCCAGGAAGGCGTGACTGGCACCCGGGGAGCAGCATCCGCCGCATCCAGCGGGTGAAAATACTTCTCGGGAACCATGAAATGATTGTTCCCGATCAGGGGTTTCTTGTGCGGCCAGGGCTGCTTGTGGCGGAACACAAAGTTCCAGATGAACTCCGTAGTTGTCCAGATCCGGTAGGGGCTTTTCACCATGCGTCGAAGAAGCCTGTAGACGTAATAGGGCCTCGCATAGAACCGCTTCATATATTCGTGGGGCAGCCGGCGGAGCGTCTCGTATTCGATATGCGGCGTCCGGATCACCGGATTCTTGACGTTGTAGATTTCATCCTGATCTGTCAGAAGCAGCCCGTTTTTGATGACATCATCACGAAGCCCGGTGGACGCAAAGGGAGTCGGGTAGGTGAAGTAGACGAAATCGACCGGCAGCGTCAGCAGCCATTCAAACGATGCATTAAGCGCTTCCAGCGTGTCCCACGGGAATCCGATGATCCATCCCACATGCGACGTAATATCGTACTTGTGAAACAGGCCGGTCGCCCGTTCGGCCTCTTCCTGCTTGTAGAACTTCTTGAGCCGTTCCCGCACAGCGGTATCACCGGTTTCAATCCCCATGAAGCCGTAACAGTACCCCGCGGCCTTCAATGCCCGGACCAGTTCCTCGTCGATGTCATCAACCCGGCAGAACGATCCCCACTGGACCCGCTTCTGGAGATTTCTCCGGGTGATTTCGTGGGCAATCTCCATCACCCAGTTCTTGCGGATGGTGAACTCCTCATCCCGCATCCAGACCGTATTTACATTGTAGGTATCAGCGAGCATCTCCATTTCGTCCACGACATCGGAAGCCGTCCGGTTCGCCCAGATATTTCCCCACAGCGACGGGGTCTGGCAGAAAGAGCACTTGTACGGACATCCCCGTGACGCCTGCATCGAGAGTGTCCTCATCCGCGAGATCGGATGGGAGTACATCACTGGAAACTTGTATTGTTCAACAGGAAGCTGCTCACGCATCGGGCGGGGAATCTTTGCCAGTTTCCGTATCCGGGCGCGGCCCGGATTCACCCGGTAGCCGTCAGCGGTCTTGTAGGCGATCCCTTCGATTTCCTCGATCCCGGGCCCCCGGCCCTGGATGTGCTCAAGCAGTTCGAGGATCGTCTCTTCACCTTCCCCGCAGACGACATAATCAATGGATGGTTCGAGAACACTCGACGGTTCCCCGGACACATGCCACCCGCCGAAAATCACCGGGCACCCGTAGCGGGCTTTCACGGCCTGCGCGATCTGCCGTCCGATGGGGAAATTCTCCGACATCGCCGTGATGCCGGCCAGTTCGGGCCGGAAACGGTCCATAGCCGCAAAAAGAGCATCCGGATCCGCCAGCTCGGTATTCAGCAGATCGAAAATCTCCACCTCATGGCCGGCATCACGGCAGACTGCGCCGATATAGGCGAGGCCGAGCGGCTCCACGAGTGTGCTTCCCTCGACATAGTTCGTTGGAGGCTGAACCAGGAATATCCTCATGTGACTGTATCCCCCAGAATCTCAGGCGGCTCCCCGGACCGTGCTTCGCACGTTCGGCGGTTCTTCGTAGACCGGCTTTTTTCTCGACCAGAACTTCAAAATACCCAGATGGTGGGCGTAATGCTTCGCATATCTGTGAATCATTGCCTCCTCGTTTGCTCCTGAACGGTTCAGAAGACGGGAGATGGCGTACGAGATCCCCAGGAATCCGAATGGGGGGAAAAACCGCCAGAGCCGGTGCCTGAGAATGCGATCCAGAACTCCCTTCGGAAGAACCTTGATCAGGATAAAAAGGTTGTAGAACTTCCGGGAGATCGGGGAAGGGTTGTAACCGCCAGTCATGAACGACCCGAGACCGTCCCCGGAGTCGAGCCCCTTGACGGCCGCATCATCCAGAATCCCCATCTGGCGCGCCGTCTCCACAATTTCCGTGTTGGGATAGTACCTCAGCCAGTAGAACTTGATCACATCCGGCCGGTGTTCGTTATAAAACCTCGCCATCTCCACCAAATCGGATTCCGTCTCGCCCGGCAGGTTAACGATATTCTCCGCGGCCACAGCGACCCGGTTTGCCCGAAGTCTCGCAAAGGCATCCCGGACCTGATCGTTTGATTCTCCCCGGTTCAGGATCGCTTTCTTCTTCCCCATTTCGGTTGCGACGGACTGGACTCCCATGTCCACTTTCACGCATCCAGAACTGCCAAGGAGTTCCGCCCGCTTTTCAGTAACCATGGATGGATAGACACAGCACATGTACGGGATACCGATTTCCTTCCCGTAGCGTGGTGCGAACTCTTCGAACCATTTCATGCCGATGGCGAAAATCTCGTCGTAGAAGTTCACGACCCGGGGACGGTAAACCTCTTTTGCCCATTTCAGCTCGGCAATCACATCATCTACCGACCGGGTACGGAGATAGTTGTCATCGCCTTCATAGACCCTGTGAAGGAGATTCGAATTGCAGAAGGAGCACTGGTACGGGCAGCCGCGGCTCGTCATGATTGTATACACGTCCGAGGGTTCCAGGCCGGTCCCCCGGTACAAGGTCTTGTCAGCCCACGGTATCGTATCCAGATCCCGGATCAGCGGCCGGGTGGGATTTATCCGGACAGTCCCCTCGTGACGAAGCACAAGATTCGGCATATCCGGCCGCACACGGCCACCCTGAAGGCCCGACACCAGATCGACGATCGCCTCTTCACCTTCGCCCCGCATGGCAAAGTCACAGAACGGATTATCGCGGATCACTGCCTCCGGCGCGCTCGTAACGTGAATCCCGCCGGCAATGATCGGCACGCTGGTCAGCTGCCGCAGCCGCCGGCCCATCCACTGGAACCACGGGTATTCATCGGTCACCACGGAAAAGGCGATGATGTCCGGATTCCATTTTACGATCCGCTGCACGACCTCTTCATTCCGGGAAAAGCGGCGGGCCAGCGGGCGGATCCGGATAAAGGCATCGTCAAAAAGCTGGGGGTCGTAGAAAAGCCGGCAGTCGTGCCCCTCACGCTTCAGAACCGCAGCAAGGTATTCCACCGCCAGGCTTTCATAAGCCGGATATACGAATGCGACCTTCATGGTTGTCCCAATTCATGGCCATTGTAGTGGCTTGAGTTCCATGATCACAGCTTTTTTCAAATGGACGCCCAGATAGTTCATGTGGGTCGAATCACCCGGAAGCCGGCGTCTTTTCATGATTTTTCCACCATTCAAACAGGGTCCCGGCAAACCCGGCGGCCAGCAAGAGCAGGGACCAGGCCGGAGCAAGCAGCCAGTCCGTATGAAAAACTCCGTAGAACCGGTAGAAACTGCAGATCACAACCGAAACGACAAGCAAAAATACCGGCGGCGGCTTCCATCCGCCGGACGCTCCGATCATCAGCCCGAAGCCCGTCCCCACTGTATATGGAGACCAGGGACCCGCGAACAGAGAGAGGGCAACCATAATACCGCCGGTCACAAACACCCGTGGAACATACCTCCGGGGAACGGCGAGCAGGCTGATGAGCAGAGCTCCGGTGAAAACCAGTGCGGCCTGCTTCCAGATCGCGAGCACCGCATCGGTGCCCGATGAAAGATAAAAGAACTCCTGAGGCATCAGCCGGGAAAAGGCGGCAATTCCGGCTGCAAGGACCAGAGGGACCCATTTCCCCTTCCACTCCCCTGCAGGTTCTGCAACCGGTGCTGCATTCCCCCCGCCAGCAAGCATCGCCGACGCCATTTTGAGCAGAAAGGCGGCCAGACCAAAGACGCAGCTGATGAGAACAAGAGCTTCGATGTCGCCCTCCAGATACCGGCTGGCCAGCTCAGCCGTGTCCATGCCTGTGGCCGCTCCCAATAGCCAGACGGCCGGAGTCGCTATCCGGCGAAGCGTCCACGGTTCACCAGACCTGACCGGGAGAAAAAGCGAAAGGGCTGCGGCCCGCTCTGCCAGAAAAAAGTAGTCCAGAGAGCCGTAGTCCACCGGTCCCCAGATGAACATCACCCTGAGATAAAGGACGAGTCCCCCTGTCATCAGCACACCGAGCCGGGGAGCCGAATGGAGAAGCTCCCTGAAAAATGGAAGCAGCATGATCCCCTGGATCAGCCAGAGGCCCGTATAAATCGACCCGATTTCCGTGGCGGACGCGGGGCTGTGAAAATCCCAGACATACCGGACATAGTGCGGATGTACCGCCGCCAGCAGAAACGGCATGGAAATCCCGTCCAGAAACGAGGAAAATCCGCCAGCAAACCTGCCAATGTTGTCTTTCCAGCCCAAAGCCCTGTCAATCCGTTCCCATCTGGTACGCGGATGCCGGTTCTTCCGCGTTTATGTTAAATTAGCGGAGTATCCGTCCGGAACCCTTTGCGCACCGGCCATTGTTGTCTATGAATGAGGGGTCCGGAAGAGCCGGATAGAGCATCCTGTGGTAACCGCCTACGACCAGATTGAACACCGGTTTAACCGGCGCGTTCCAATAGACATCAAGGTACATGTACGTCGTGCGAACATGGATGATCTGACGCTTTTCTCCCATGACTGGTCGCGGCAGGGCGTTTTCCTCAGAACCCGGGATCCCTTGAAAACCGGCACTCAGGTGGCCCTCTCCGTGCTTCTGCCGGGCGAACACCGGCACGTGGAGTTTCCCGCCATGGTGGTGCGGACCCTTTCGGAGGCGGACGCGGAAAACCAGCACCGCCCGCCTGGAATGGGACTTTACTTCGAGGAAATGCCGACCTCCCTGGTGCTGTACCTCTCCCAGCTCGCCCATGGGACCCATCTGCATCCGGACGATCCTGCCAGAATGGATGGCACCAGGGACGTCGTGCTTCTTGTGGGAGATACCGGGGTAGAACGTCTCCAGACCTCGATCTACCTCGACCAGATGGGAATGGATGTGGCAGAAGCGGCCGACACGGAACAGGCGATAGATCTGCTGACAAGCGGTCTGAGGCCCCGTGCCGTCGTTCTGTTCGTTGACGAATTGAACATTATGGCCGAGCACTTTCTGGACAAACTTCACGAAATGCCGGCGCGAAGGCCGCAATCGACACTCGTCGTGGGTAACAGTGGCGGCGGCAATACCGCCCTGAAACACCACGCAACCTTTTTCATCACGCGGCCGGTAAACCCGGAAAGACTGTATGGGCTCATGGGGCTGGCGGTTCCTGCGCCCGCCGACAGCTCAGCGGCCAAAGCCTGAGATACAAGTCCCTATTCCTCCCGCCTCCTGGCCGCCACCAGAAGCCCGCAGACGAACAGTGCGGCCGTGTAAACCAGCGTCAGCGAATAACCCCGCTGGAACCCGAACCAGCCGCTCACAAAACCGATGGATGGGGCGAGCAGCAGGATCCCCAGACCCGCGGCTGCTGAAAGAAGCGCCGACATTTCAGCACTCCGTGCGGGGAAGCGTGACACGGCGATGGCAAACAGAGTCGCAAAGATCCCCGAAAAGGCCGCCCCAAGCGACACGACCCAGAGGCGGGTCCCCGCCGGTGCCATCAGCAGCAGTCCGGAAGCCGCCAGCGCACAGGTGACCAGGACAAGGAGAAGCCGCACCGGTGCCACGCGGGTGGTGGCGAAAATCACGGCCAGTCTTCCGGCCGTGAGTGCCAGCCAGAAATCCGACACGGCCACGGCCGCCTCGAACGGTCCGAATCCGCGCTCCCGCTGGAGGTAGAGGGCCAGCCAGTTGTTCGTGCCGATCTCGGCACCGACGTAGAAAAATATTCCTGTGGCAGCCGCCAGCAGCACGGGGTCCCGCCAGGTGACAAGAGAAACGGCTCCCGTGTCATCCGCAGGAGTGGCACCGGGACTGCCGGGAAACCGGCTCATCAGAAAAGCAGGGAGCGGGATCAGCGCCGCAATTGCAGCGTAGAGATAAACCGTTCGCCAGCCGGCTCCATCAGCGATCAGAAGACCCGAAAACCGCGGGCCGGCCAGCGCCGCGATACCGAAGCCCGTGTGGTAGATGTTCAGGGCCAGTGCCCGCCGGTTGGGGAACAGATCCGAAACTGATGCGTTGCCGGCGATCTGGGTGCAGGCGCCGCCGATTCCAAAAAGAACCATTCCGGCGGCGGCCCACACATATCCGCTGCCGAAGGACACAGCCAGAAGCCCCGAGAAAATGCCTGTGGCGCCAAGCGCTGCCAGGGCTTTCAGGCTGAAGGCCGAAGGTCTGACCCACCCGAAAAGGGTTGTCCCGAGGAAACCCAGCGACATCCAGAACGACAGGGCCCCCGCTGCGGTCTCCGACACATGGAGGTCCCGTGCCATGACCGCCACTGCCGGACCAAAGACGGTGATCCCGAGCGCATACGACATGACTGCCACAAAAAGAGCAGCAAACAGGAAATATCTGGAAACTGGCGTCAGGACGAAACACCCATCCTCATTTCAGGGTCAGCAGAGCATGCCCGGCCGGAAGGGGCCGGGGCAAAAGGAAAGCGGCCCCGGCAACCGCCGGAGCCGCACCCTTTCTGTGAACAATGCCGTTATTTCAGCTTTACCACTTCATCAGCCGAAAGTTTCGGCGTCAGCGGATCGTAGCCGTCCTTGACGACCACTTCCTGGCCCTCGCGGGAAACGGCATAGCGCAGGAACTCGCGGACCATCGGATCCATCGGCTCGTTCGGCTTCTGGTTCACGTAAATGAGCAGGAACCGGGACAGCGGATATTTGCCGCTCAGCGCGTTCTCGTAGTTCGGCTCGAAATACTCGACCTTCGACATGGCACGCTTCAGGGCAGACTGCGGCTGCTTCTTGGAAAGAGCAACCGTCTTCACGCCGGAGGTCTTGTAGCCGATGCCGGAGTAGCCGATACCGCCCAGGTCCTCGGTAATACCCTGCACAACCGCCGCCGAACCCGGCTGTTCCTTCACGGTGGACTTGTAGTCGCCCTTGAAGAGGGCGATTTCCTTGAAGTAGCCGTAGGTTCCCGAGGCGGAGTTGCGGCCGTAGAGGCTGATCGGGCGGCTCGCCCATTCGCCGGTGAGGCCCACATCACCCCAGGTTTTGATGTCGCTGTTGCCGCCGTTGCGGGTGGAGGAGAAAATCGCGTCCACCTGCTCCATGGTCAGCTGCTGAATGGGGTTGTCCTTGTTGACATAAACCGCCAGCGCGTCGATGGCGACCCGGTAGGCCGTCGGCTTGTAACCGAACTTCTTCTCGAACTTGTCGATCTCTTCTTCCTTCATCGGGCGGCTCATGGGGCCAAGCTGCGCGGTGCCGGAGATGAGCGCCGGCGGAGCGGTCGAGGAGCCCTTGCCTTCGATCTGGATCTTCACGTTCGGATACACCTTGTTGAAACCTTCGGCCCAGAGGGTCATCAGGTTGTTCAGGGTGTCGGAACCGATCGAGTTCAGGCTGCCCGAAACGCCCTGCACGGCCGTGTAGGCGGGAAGATTCGGATCCACGCGGCCATCGGCCGGAGCGGTAAAGGTGATGCCCGCAAAGGCGGCGATTCCGATGGCGAGCACCGTCCGGCGGATCCCGCGGCGGGATTTCAGAGTCGTCTGCATTAGGTGAGTTCTCCTTGCTGGTTGTGTATCCCGGTTTTCAGACCGGTTCCCCGGGGTTTCAGCGCACCCCTGTTTCTGGTGCGAAACCGTATCGGAACCTTATGACAAACTTGTGACAGCCCTGTCGTGATGTTGCGACGCATTGGATTCCCCTGTCTTTTCAGGTCTTTTCGCCATCTGCCCGGCGGATATAGGCCATGACACGTATCCCCGGAACCAGCCCCCCGCTATCGGCAAGGTCCAGAACGACTTCGAGAATCTTGGTGTCGAGCCGCTCGGTCGGATCGTCGGTCCGGATGTTTTTCCGGCCCATCCTCCGGCCCACCTCGACCACTTTCGCCTCAAACTTTCTTCCGGGGAAGGCGTCCGCTGTCACATGTCCGGGGCTGCCCGCACGTATGCTTCCCACGTCCCGCTCGTCCACGTCCATCCGCACCCTCAGATGACGGGTGTTTCCCATCGTGACCAGCGGTTCGGCGCCGCCCGGCTGGTAATATTCGCCCGGACGGTATTTCACCTTCATGATCTCCCCGGCCCTGGGGGCCCGGATCACCATCCGGCCCGCGCTGGCCCTGGCCCGCAAAAGAGCCGCCTCCGCGGCCTTCAGGGAAGCCTCGTCGGCCGCGGCAGTCAGCCGGGCCCGGTCCAGTTCATCAGCCGTGGCCGCACCCTTTTTCTGAAGCTCCGCAGTGCGGCGAAGGATGGTCTCGGAAAGCTCTGTGCGGGCACGCGCCGCCTGGACTTCTGCCGCTGCAACATTGAGATCCGCCTTCTCCACGTCTGCCGCCAGTTCGACAAGCACCACCCCGGACTCGACCCATGCGCCTTCCTTCACCAGAATGTTTTCCACCACCCCGGGGACCTGGCCCGCCACACGGACCTCCTCTCCCTCGGGCTCGACGACTCCGAACCCGGCAACCATCGAAAGGTCCGGCAGAGGGCGGCGATCATCCTTTCCGACAGCAGGCTGGACCTGGACGGAGGCCTTCTCGGCATCCGAAGCCCGGGCCACGGTCGGGTCTCCGCTCCGCATGCCGCGAAACACGATGGCGACGAGAAACACCAGAACCCCTGCCATGAGAAGGTTCTTTATCAACGATCCGTTAACGGCTGGCATGGACTCTACCTCCAATTGCTATTCTTCATGGACGATTCGTCCGTCTTCGAGATGAATGATCCGGTCGGCCAGATCGAAAATCCGGTTGTCATGGGTCACAACGACGACCGTATGGCCCCGGTTCTTCGCCAGTTCCCGGAGCAGTTCGACCACCTGCTTGCCGTTCTGGGCGTCCAGGGCAGCCGTGGGCTCGTCAGCGAGAATGAGTGGCGGACGCCCTGCAATTGCCCTTGCCACAGCCACGCGCTGGCGCTGGCCGCCGGAAAGATCATGCGGCTTGAAATCAACCCGGTCTGAAAGCCCCACTTCACCCAGAAGCCTGACCGCCTCCCGGTTGGCGTCAGCGGGGCTCCAGCCCCGCAGCTTCAGCTGGAAGGCGACATTTTCCTTGGCCGTGAGCGAACCGATGAGATTGTTCCCCTGGAAGATGAAACCGATCAGCGACAACCGGAGCTTTGGCAGTTCCGCCTCGGTTTTTCCGGAAACGGTCTGTCCGAACAGGCTCAGGTTTCCGGAAGTCGGCCGGAGCACACATCCAAGCAGCGACAGAAATGTTGTCTTTCCGCTGCCAGAGGGCCCCGCGATATAGACGAACTCTCCGGCACGGGCGTCAAAATCGATTCCCTTGAGAACATTGACGGCAAGCGTCCCGGTTCCATAGGTCTTGGTGATCTGGCGTGATTCCACCGCGAGGCTCATTTGAACACCTCCGCCGGTTCCAGCTTCCGGAGCCGCAGAATGGCGAGCGATGAGGCCGTCACGCAGATAAAGGTCATCAGGACCACCGTACCGATATAAAGCTGTGGTGGAAGAATCACCGCCAGCTTCGCACTCCGTATCGCCCCCGCGACGCGGCTGACGGCCGCCAGTCCGATCAGGCTGCCAAGGCCCGCAAACGTTACTGACTGGACCACCAGCAGAAGGGCGAGGTCCACGGTCGTGGCTCCGAGTGCCTTCAGGACGGCGAACTCCCTGAGGTTGTCAATCACGGAGGAGAACATCGCCAGCGAGACGATAACAAAACCGACAATCAGCGCCAGCACGGTCGTGCTTCCCAGGGTGATGCCGATGGGGGTTTTCATGAGCACCCAGTCAACGGTTTTCTGGGCAAATGCCTGTGTTGCCAGCACCTGGACATCCGGAAACCGGGCCTGGAGATCAGCCGCCAGTTGCACCGGATCGACGCCCGGCTTTGCACCAACCAGCACATAGTTCACCTGGTCCCGGTCCACGCCGATGAGCAGCCTTGCGAGGTCATATTCCGCAAAAGCGTACGAAGGGCCGAATGGAATCAGACCGAACGTGAAGCCGCCCACATTGATGAGCCGGTTGTTCACTTCCCGCACACTGCCAAGGTTCAGTCCGCCAAGAGTGGCCCGCTCGGAGTTCTCAAAGATCATCGTGTCGGTCTGGAGAAGCGCCTGCTCGGACCCGGCCACGATATTCCACGGCCCTCCGGCAAACCGGGGCGGCCGGGTTCCGGCAATCTGGATTGCCTCCGTGCCGCCATCCGGAAGACGGATCGTTCCGCCGCCGAACAGAAGCGGTTCGGCCCACTCCACACCGGGGAACACCTGCGCATCGTAAACATACTGGGAGGAAATGGTCTTTCCGGGCTGGACAATCTGCGCCGATGGGGGAGTGATCCAGACATCCGCCTTGGAGTTCCTGATGAACATGGTGTTCTTGTGGAGGAGCCCGAGAAAAGTTCCTCCCTGCTGGTTAGAGAGCACCACCGCAAACACCACACCCGCCAGCGTCCCCACCAGCTTCAGCTTGTCATGAAACATCATCTTGAGACCGACGACGCCCAGCGCGGCCCACCGCTGGTGAAGCGGTGCATGCGTCGTGAGTGGACGCGCCGCGTCCACGAAACGGTCTTCCGGCGGGAGGGATTCATTCCCGGCTGTATTTTTTCCGGCAGGAGGCGGCATCAGTCCGTCCTCCCGCCGGCGGCAGGTTCATCCACGGCCGGCAGTCCCGCCGACAGGCGCAGATTCACCATCGCGGCGGCAAGATCAGCCGCCGCCTGGTGCACGGCCACCCGGGCAACAAAAGCGTCCCGTTCAG
The DNA here is from genome assembly GCA_964606035.1 of uncultured bacterium. Lineage (GTDB taxonomy): Bacteria > JAGRBM01 > JAGRBM01 > JAGRBM01 > JAHCIT01 > CAZMGV01. The sequence continues at coordinate 17,217 of CAZSFB010000012.1, forward strand.
CCTGGATCACATCCAGATAGGTTGCCTTGCCCATCTCATACCGGTTTTTTGCCAGTTCCGCCGCATGTTCGCTGGCCTCCAGCTGTGCGCGGGAGGACCGGCTTCTCGCCTCCTGGCTTTTTACACGCTGCCAGGCAGCGAATATTTCATCCTGTGCATTCCGCAGGGCCCGTTCACTCCGGATCCGGGCGGCTTCCGCCTCAGCCGACGCGGCATCTGTCGCGGCGGTCGAGGCGAGATCGATCCGCCAGTCGAGACTCACCCCTGCGGAAAACGTGGAAGTCTTGTCCGGAAATCCCCTGGCATTGGTCCAGCGGTTCTGGGCAAGGCCGCTGACCACCGGAAGGTATTCGCCCCGCGCGGCCTGTTTCCGCTTTTCCGCCGCATCGGCCTCCAGCATGGCCGTGCGGACTGACGGCAGGTCGCCTGTCACCTTCGATTCCCAGTAGTCGAGCGGTTCCACTTCCGTCGTGCCAGAATCCGGATAGCTGGCGACTTCTTCCGGCGATATCCCTGAAAGGGTCTCCAGCGACCGGCGTGCTACGGCAGCCAGTTCGGACGCCCCAGCCAGTTCCTGGCGGTACATCTCCACCTCGGCGGCCGCACGGTCCACATCCAAATCAGGCACCGTACCGGCATCGCGCCGGGCCCGGATCACCCGGAGGTTTTCCTCGGCGGTCGCCAGCGATTTGCGGGCGGAGTCCTCCAGCGCCCGGGAGGCCACATACTGGAAGTAGGCTGAAGCCACGAGTTTTTCGACTCCCCGGCCGGTCTCTAGTGCGGCCGTCCGGGCGGCCTCGCTCTGGACCTCCGCCGCACGGCGGTTCCGCAGTGTTTTATAACTGTATATCGGCACCTGCACACCCGCGATCACGTCCCACTGGTTCTCCGGGACAATCACGACCGTGACGGGTGCACCGGGAGGGTTCGGCCGCTGGGCGTTCGATTCATGCTGGTTGTAGGTGTACGCGCCCTTTGCCGTCAGCACCGGCAGCAGGCGGCCGAATGCCGAATCAGCCTCATAGGAACTTTTTGCCACAACGGCGCGGGCCTCACGATTGTCAAAATTGCGGCTCCGGGCCGACTCAAGGAACACATCCAGCGGTTGCAACGCATGCCCGGGCCGGGGCGTCACAGCTACCAGCGCAGCACACGCGAGCATACCCATCAGTTGAGACCTCATAGCGGCCTGCCATCCTTCCGGGAGCCCGCAACGGGATCGAGCCCCTTCCAAACCACTTCCGCATGGGCCCGGATGAACTGTTCCAGCGGCAGCTGGCTCCAGCCCTGGGCCCGCAGAAGCACTTCCGTGAACACGTAATGAAAGCACCCGCCGATAAAGGACCTGGCGGCGATCTCCGGCGAGACCTGCCGGATCCGGCCCAGCGACAGCTCCAGGCGGAAATAATCCTCGAAGGCACGGAGCATCCTGAGCGGCGGCGTGTTCTCGCCAGCGAGCAGGTCGGGGAGCCCCCTCACGCCGGGGTTCGACCATGACATCATGGCAAGCGGCACAAAGCCGCGGGCGTATTCCATCATCAGGCTTCCATACTGGACCAGATTGTCCCGGACAGTCCGGCTGCCCGCTGATGCCGGAAGGGCGGACAGCCAGGGGACCTCTTGCTCGATCTCAGGCGCCACCGATGCGCGGAAAAGATCGGCCTTGGTCGGGAACCGCTTGAAGATGGAACCCTCGGACACCCCCGCCCGCGCGGCCACTTCGGCGGTTGTGGCATTCACGCCCTTTTCAAGAAAAAGCTCCCGGGCGGCTGCGATAATGCGGTCATCTGATATCTGGACCGGACGCGCCATTTAAAGAACTCCTGGGGCTGGCCCCGCCACAGTCACTCATCATCCGGTGCGAACGCACCATAGTTAATGAGTGAACGCTCACTTATTAACTGATTCCAAAGTGTCGAGTCAAGAATCCATTTTGTATCCAAATAATTATCAGGGATTACAGCAGGTTACACGGATCACCGCGCAACAGCTTTTCTGCGTCTGTGATCGCCACCGGGGAACCGGTGAGCACAAGCAGGTCGCCCGCTTCCAGCCGGTCGGTCGCCTTGGGCATCTGGATACGCTCCGGCCCCCGCACGATGGCCAGCACTGCGGCACCTGTAAGACCCCGGAGATTGATCTCCCCAAGGCTTTTCCCCACGGCGGGAGAGCCGTCCGGCAGGCTGAAGGTTTCCGGGGTGCCGAGTCCCTGCAGAAGCTCCCGGGTGTGCTCCAGAAGGGTGTTCGACTTCCGCTGGTCGGTCTGCCCCTCCAGAACCTCAACGACCACCATCACCCCGGCCTTCACATGGCCGTGCAGGTCGCCGGCGCTTCGCTAGAGGTAGAAGACCGACACCACCGCGGCGATTGCGATGACCGGCAGGCTCATGAACGGTGAAAGGAACGGCTGGGTCGTCACC
>CAZSFB010000013.1:0-19066 GCA_964606035.1 uncultured bacterium
ATTCTCCTCAGGCCGGGGCGGCTTTTCGCCGAGCTTCCCCCGGGACTCATCCCCCGTGGCGCCTTCGCCAGGACGGAACTGCTCCGCTACTGCGAGCCCTGCCCGAACCGTGACCGGTTCGACGAGGACTTCAGCCAGTTCATGCTGCTCGCGCTGGCGACGAACGGCGTCTACCGGCGGGCCGAGACCGGTTTCTGGAACCCCAGCACAGACCTCTGGAAGGAGAATATCGGCCGGTTTCGCTTCTATGACAGGGACCGCTGGCAGACGGACATACTCCTGCATCCGGCCGCCGCCACGGCCACCTACCTCACGCTCCGCGAGCGGGGCTATTCACGTGCCGGGGCGGCCTTCTTTCTATTCACCGCCCTCACCGCACGGGAGTTTGCCGTGAAGGCCTGGGGGAAACCGGTCTCGATGGACGACCCGCTGATCTTCGCGGCAAGCGGACTCCTTTTTGGCACACTCATCGAGGAGTTTACCCCCTGGCGGAGATATTTCGCACAGACCGACCCGGGCAGTCACCTGCCGCCGGGGATGCGGCTCTACTGGACCCCCACCCGGATCACCCTCCAGTGGTAGCCGCATAAGCAAAAGTTAACTTGTGCAACCGGAGGGGGCGTGGCACGTTACTTTCCTGCCACGCATGAGCGAAATACTTTCCCGGCTCCGCGACTTTTTCCTGGAACGCGACCCCCGTGACTACCAGATCACGGTACTTGCGTCCCTGTTCCTCTACGGTTTTTTCTTCCTTGGGTTCAGCATCCCCCCGGCGCAGGCGGCCGTGACGGTTCTGTCTGCCCTTTTCACCCAGTGGGCCTGTGCCCGGCTGTGGCGGCTGCCCGTCTATGAACCCCGGAGCGCGCTCATCTCGTCCATCTCGCTCTGCCTGCTGCTCAGGACTAACAGCCTGACGCTCGCCGCGCTCACTTCCACGCTGGCCGTTTCGAGCAAGTTTCTCATCCGCTGGCGCGGCAAGCACGTCTTCAACCCGACGAATGGCGCAATTATCGCCATGATCCTGCTCACGGGTGGTGCCGTCTGGGTGGCCCCCGGCCAGTGGGGCAACACGGCGTTCTTTGCCTTTCTCATGGCAAGTGCCGGGATATTCGTCGTGAACCGCTCCTACCGGAGCGATGTGACGATCGCGCTGCTCGTATTCTGGGCGATGTTCCTCGGCGGCCGGGCGCTCTCGCTCGGTGACCCGCTCACCATTCCCTTCCACCAGTTCTCGAACGGCGCGCTGGTCCTGTTCGCCTTTTTCATGATCTCGGACCCCAAGACTACCCCCGATTCCCGCGCCGGGCGGATCCTTTTCGCTTTCCTCGTGGCCCTTGGAGCGTGGTACTGGCATTTCCGGCTGTTCCGGCAGAGCGGCCTTCTTTGGTCGCTCGCCTTCTGGTCCCTTTTTGTCCCTGTCATCGACTGGCTGCTTCCGGGCGGCCGTTATGAATGGAAATCCGGTGCGGGCCGCAAGACGGCCCGGCCCAAAGGAGCTTCCGATGAACTGGAAGAGATGGTCCCTCGCCCTGGTCTTTACCCTCGCCCTGTCCCGGGCGGCGTATAGCTTCTGCGGCTTCTACGTCGCGAAGGCTGACGCCTCGCTTTTCAACCAGGCATCACAGGTGGTCATGGTCCGGGACGAGGACCGCACCGTCCTCACAATGGTCAACGACTACCAGGGCGAACTGAAGGAGTTTGCCATTGTAGTGCCCGTGCTCACGGTACTCGAAAAGGAGCAGATCAACGTGGGCGACAAGGGGCTTGTGGACCATCTGGACGCCTACTCCGCCCCGCGCCTTGTGGAGTATTTCGACGAGAACCCCTGCGAGCAGCGGATGTACAAGGAGTTCGCCCGTGGAGCCCCGATGGCGGCCATGACGATGGAGGGGGACTCTGCCGCCCGCGCCAAAACCCTCGGTGTTACCATCGAGGCCCAGTACACGGTCGGCGAATATGACATCCTGATCCTCTCGGCGAAGGAGAGCGGCGGACTCATCACGTGGCTGAAGGAAAGCGGCTACAGGCTCCCGAAGGGGGCCGAGCCGGTCCTTGGCAGCTACATAAAACAGAATCTCAAGTTCTTCGTGGCGAAGGTGAACCTGGAGGAGCAGGCGAAATCGGGTTACACCTACCTGCGGCCGATCCAGGTGGCCTACAACTCGCCAAAGTTCATGCTCCCCATCCGGCTGGGCACGGTGAACGCCAACGGTCCGCAGGATCTCATCATCTACGCGCTCACCCGCAAGGGCCGCGTCCAGACGACCAACTACCGCACCGTGACACTGCCCGAGGGGATGGAGATTCCCGTCTACGTGAAGGACGGTTTCGCGGACTTCTACCGCGCCATGTTCGACGAACAGGTGAAGCGCGAGAACATGAAGGCGGTATTTCTCGAATACGCCTGGGACATGAGCTGGTGCGATCCCTGCGCGGCGGACCCGCTCACGCCGGAGGAACTGCGAAAACTTGGCGTCTACTGGGTGGACGGCGGCGGTCCGGAGCCGCTGGTGAAGGGCCGCATCGCGCCGGGCTTCATGCCGGGGCCACAGCCAGTGAACGTCTATGTGACGCGTCTGCATGTGCGCTACACGGGCGAAAAGTTCCCCGAGGACCTTGTGTTCGAGGAGACCCAGGACCGGGAGAACTTCCAGGCCCGCTATGTGCTCCGCCACCCCTGGAAAGGGACCGACAAGTGCTCGGCCCGTGTCCAGTATGACAAGGACCTGAAACGCCGCCATGAGCAGGAGGCGAAAACGCTTGCCAACCTCACTGGCTGGGACGTGAACGAGATCCGAAAGAAGATGAAGCTGGAGGAGCGGCCGGCCTACGACCCGAAGAAGTGGTGGCTCGACATCTGGCAGTGAGCTAGGCTCCGGTCCGAACGAAAACCCCGGAGCTTCGTCCCGATGTCATTCTACGCTGAAAAGATCTTCCCCCGCCTGAACGACCTTGCAACGCAGCCGTTCGCCCACCTCCGGGCACGGGCTCTGGAGAAGGCCACGGGCACGGTCCTGGAAATCGGCGCGGGCACGGGACTCAACTTTGCCCATTACCCGAAAGCCGTGACAAAGGTGGTGGCGCTAGAGCCCTCGCCCGGCATGCTGGAGCGGGCGAAGGCCCGGGCGGAAGCCGCTCCGGTGCCGGTGGAACTGAAGCTGGGCGAGGCGGAAAACCTCCCCTTCCCCGATGCCAGTTTCGACACCGTGGCGGCCACGCTCGTTTTCTGCTCCGTGAACGACCCGGAGAAGGCGGCCCGCGAGGTATTGCGGGTGCTCAAGCCCGGCGGCCAGTGGCTGCTCCTTGAGCACATCCGGAGCGACCGGCCGGATACCCTCAGATGGCAGCAGCGATGGAACCCGCTCTGGCGGCGGATATTCCTTGGCTGCACCCTGGACCGTGACATCCCGGCCGTGCTCAGGACCGCGGGTTTCGACGCCTCCGGTGCCACCGAGTTCAATATCGAGGGACCTGGCATCGTGAGCCACATGCTGGGCGGGTCCGCCCTGAAACCCGCTTGAGACCGATCTTATTCTCTCAATTCATGGCGGGCCGCCAGATAAAGCGAAACAACAATGCCGACAAGGAATAGTCCCCCACAATAGCCCAAAATGGCGAAGGCCTCTTTCGCTTCTGAACGTCCCATCTCGGGTCCGTACACTCCAGCAAACAGCCAGACAAACGGGTAAAGAAATCCGCCGATGGCGATGAGCCAGGAAGCTGCCGTAACCATCTGCTCCGGCGCATCTTTCAAACGCCGAAGGAACAGCAGAAGCCCGATTGCCATCGCCCCGATACCCGTCGCATGGAAGTGGTAGCGCTGATAGTAGCGCCAGTTCTTTTCCGCTTCAGATGACAGCTTGGCAGCCTTCTGGCTCGGGTCGGCGATCTGCTGAATCTTGGCGTTCTTCTGCAAACCGTTCTCAATACGGGTTCTAAACATTTCCTCGTTCGCACCGAACAGGATCGAGATGAATACTCCTCCCGCCATACCCAGAATGGCCAGCAGGAATGGGAGTTTTCGAAGCATATTGCACCTCTGGACTGGGTTGCTGACAAACTATCGTCAGCGTACAGCTCCCGCATGGGCGGTAATATGACATCTGTCACCAGAGCGCATTTCACAGTCTCCGCCATGGGAAAACCGAGCAGGCCAGTCACAGAAAGTCGCGGCAATTCCGGGCATGGTATCTCCACCGGGAAGCATGACGGTGGAAGCCACTGAGCCGGGAAAGGAACCGCTCACCCGGCCAGCGGACTACCCTGTAGATGTCTCTGCATGAGCCCCCGGATAATACGGTCCTTTCACGTTTGCCGGACTCTTTTCTACCTTTCATGTCCACCTGAAACCCCGTTTGCCGTGCACCGCGCCGCCGCGCTAGGTAGTGCCCCTGACGCGTTTGTCACCGCGGGAGTCCCGGTTTGAAGAAGTTTTTCTACTCAGCCCTCCGGCTGCTCACCATCTATCTGCTGGTCATCAAGTACGGCTTTGTTTTCACCGGCCTCACCCTCACCCGGTTCCTGCCGGGCGGAAAGAAGGACGGCTACAACGAGAACGCCTTCACACGGTTCGCCTACTGTTTCCGGCGGATGCTGGAAGACCTCGGGGCCACCTTCATCAAGATGGGCCAGATCATGTCTACCCGTCCCGACATCTTCCCGCCATTTTTCATCGAAGAGCTGAAAAATCTCCAGGACAACGTGCCGCCCTTCGATCCCCTGCTCATCCCCCGGGAGTTCCAGATCGCCTTCGGCAAACAGCCCCGGGAGATTTTCGCCGAATTCAGCGACAAACCCATCGCGTCGGCCTCTGTGGCCCAGGTGCACGAGGCGCGGCTGAAAAACGGCGAGCGCGTGGCCGTGAAGATCCGGCGCCCCGGCGTGAAGCAGAAGGTCGAATACGACCTCTCCGTCATGCGGATTTTCGCCAAGTCCATCTCCTTCATCCCGTCGGTGGAGATCACCTCCCCCGTGGAGTCCGTCGAGGAGTTCGGAAACGCCATCAAGGGGCAGCTCGACCTTCGCAACGAGGCGAATAATAACCGCCGGTTCCGCAAGAACTTCGAAGGGAACAAATATGTGAGTTTCCCGAACCTCGTGGATGATCTCTGCGCCGAAAACATCCTCACGATGGAGTTCGTCAATGGCTACCATATTGACGAGGTATCGAAGACCAACTGTGATCCGAAGGAACTGGCCCGCCACGGCCTGAGGGCGATCTTCCAGATGATCTACCGGGACGGGTTCGTCCACGCGGACCTGCATCCCGGAAACTTCCTGTTCAACAACGGCGACCACGTAACCTATCTGGACGTGGGCATGGTGGCGGTGCTCTCGGACAAGGACCGGGAAAACTTCATAGAGGCGTTCATGGCGATGGCCAACAACGACGGCCGCCGGGTAGCGGAGCTGATGATGAACTTTGCGCCATCGCACCGGATCGTTGATTTCGAGGATTATGCAAAGGACGTGGCCACCCACGTGAACGAATTTTTCTCAAAGCCCCTGAACGAGATCGAAATCTCCATCGCCGTGGCCAAGATGGTGAATATCCTGCGAAAGCACCGCGTCCGCGTGAATGCCGCCTACACGGTCGTGAACGTGGGCCTGCTGGTCTCCGAGGGCGTGGGCCGTACGCTGTATCCCGAGATCAACCTGAACCAGGAACTCTATCCGTATCTCACCGAGCTGTTCCAGGAGATGATGAAGAGGCGCATGGCGAAGATGCAGGCCGAACAGAAGGCAAAGGCCGCGCAGGCCGCCTCCCCCGCCTGATTTTATTCCGGAAAATTTGCGCCCCGGACCAGCCTTTTAACCCTTTCCCGGCCGGTTTTATCAGGTGTCTTTCGGCGGATGGCCGCCAGTCTCGTCCGCCTGCTGAACAATCTTCGCCCGGGCGATCTCCTCGGCTGACTGACCGCCGAGTGCCGACTGGATAGAGGTATTGATAAGTTCCTCGGCGAGGCCATGGGTGGCCTGGTCAAGTTCCTCGGAACAGGTTTTGAGCAGCGCCCGGTCGGTGCCCGCAAGTGCAGCCTTCGTCGTGAGAAGTGCCTGCTGGACCCGCATGAAGTCTCCCGGCGAAAGTTTCACGTTCCCCTTCTGGAGTGCCTTTTCGGTGGCACGGACCATCGTCTCGGCCTCGATCTTGAGTTCCAGGAACTGCCGCAGCTCCAGATCCTCCTGTGCGTGGGCGATAGAGTCCGATAGCATCCTCTCGATGGTCCCCTCGTCAAGCCCCGAGGCCGGCTCCACCTGGATCTGGGCCGCCCGGCCAGTCCGAAGCTCCTTTGCTGTCACCTTCAGGATGCCGTTGGCGTCCACCAGGAATGACACCTCGATACGTGGCACACCTGCGGGAAGCGGCGGCAGGTCGGTAAGCTCGAACTTCCCAAGCAGCCGGCAGTCCTGCACCAGTTCGCGCTCGCCCTGGTAGATATTGATCGCTACCTTCGTCTGGCCGTCCATGAAGGTCGTGAAGTTCTCCTTCGCGAGAGACGGGATCGTCGTGTTCCGGTGGACCAGCTTCGCCATGGCCCCGCCCATCGTCTCGATTCCGAGTGACAGCGGGATCACGTCAAGGAGCAGCAGGTCGTCGCGGCCGCCCGAGAGGATCTCTCCCTGCACCGCCGCGCCGAGTGCTACCACGGCGTCGGGGTTAAGCTCCGTATGGGGTTTGCGCCCGAAGAGATCCTCCACGAGCCGCCTGACGAGCGGCACCCGCGTCGAGCCTCCCACGAGCACCACCTCGTCGATCTGTTTCGGATTCACCTTCGCGTCGCTGAGCGCGGCCTGCACGATCTGGCCAGTACGCTCCACGATCGGACGGATGATCGCCTCGAACTCGCTCCGGGCCACTGTCCGCCGGTAGGAAAAATCCCCGAGCCTCACCTCCAGCACAGCCCCAGCCTCGTCCGAAAGCCGGATTTTTACCCGCTCGCACTCGGCTTTCAGCACTGCCCTGCCCTGCGGAGTCTCCAGGAGATCCCGGCCGGTCTCGCGGCGGCATTCCCCGTTGACGAACGTGGCGAAGGCATTGTCGAAGTCGTCGCCGCCGAGCTGCGTGTCACCGTTCGTGGATTTCACCTCGAACACACCGTCCTTCAGGTTCAGGACTGAGATGTCGAACGTCCCGCCGCCCAGGTCATAGACGGCAATGAGCCCCTGCTTGCGCCGGTCGAGTCCGTATGCGAGCGCGGCAGCTGTCGGCTCGTTAATGATCCGGACCACGTTCAGTCCGGCGATCTCGCCCGCAATTTTCGTCGCCTGCCGCTGGCTGTCGTTGAAATAGGCGGGTACCGTGATGACGGCGTCCTCCACCGGAAGCTTGAGAACGGATTCAGCCCGGTCCTTCAACTCGCCCAGGATTAGCGATGACGCCTCCACCGGGTTCAGCTTCCGGCCACCCACCACGAAATTTACCATTTCCCGGTCCGTGGGCTCCACGCGGAAGGGGAGCCCCGCGGCAATCCCCTTCACCTCGTCGTAGCCCTTCCCCATGAACCGCTTGACGGAATAGAGCGTCAGTTCGGGGTTCAGGAGCCGCTGCGCACGAGCCCTTTCGCCCACCATGATGCCGTCACCCGTGAACGCGATCATGCTTGGAACGAGCGGCTGACCGTCGCAGTCCACGAGAATCCTCGGGCCGCCCTGGTCAGAGACGGCCACAAGGCTGTTCGTGGTGCCAAGGTCAATGCCCACCACCGGCGCCTTCTCGCGCTTTCCCTTCACCGCCGACATGTCGATCATGATCGGACGTGCCATGAATGCTCCTTACTCCGTCCGCCGCCGGATGTCTTCCCGCATCCGGTAGAGATACTGGCGCATGGTGCGGGCATTCCTCAGGCCCGCCCGGATCTCCCGCCGGAGCGGTTCCGCACCGCTCCGTTTTTCCGGGTCATCAAACCCGGCATCCCGCCAACGGGCGGCGAACCCGGCTACCGTTCCGGCGGTTTCCTTCTCGACGGCTTCGAGACGGTCAGACAACACCGTCAGTGCCTCCCGGCCCGCGCCTTCAGAAAGAGCCTCCTGAAGCTCGAAATATTCTTCCGCCAGCGCGGCCGGAACGGGAGGCCGCTCCTTTGCTTCAGCGGTGGCATCCGCTCCCAGTTCCCGGCCTTCAAGTTCAATGAAATAGTCCAGCCGGGCACTGTCATCCCGGAGAGTCCGGTACGCATCGTTGAGCATTGCCGACCGGTGCATGGCGTTTTCGAGTTGTTCAGGCTTCCGGCCGTACCGGTCCGGGTGAAGTTTCCGGGACAGTTCATAGAAGCGGCTCTCTGCTGTCTTCATGTCCACGTCCAGCGATCTCGGAAGCCCCAGCACCGTGAAATAGTCTTCCGTGCCCCGAAGCGGCTGTACGCCCTCGCACGACGGGCAAAAGGTATCGGGGGCGGTGACACCGCCGCCGCAATAGGGGCATTTCAGTTCCGCTGCCGCGGCGTTTACGGTGCTGGCTTCGGTCATCTTCTGGCCGTCGGGCCTCCGAAAAAGCCGGGGGCGCCGGTCCTGCGCCCCCTCGTCTGGGTCTGGTCCCCGCTCAGGCGGCGAATGATTCGCCGCAGGAACAGCTCTTGGTTGCGTTCGGGTTCTGAAACGTGAAGCCGGAACCCTCAAGTCCGTCCGTGTAGTCGATCTGGATTCCCTGGAGATAGAGGGAGCTCTTCGGGTCGATGAATACCCTCACGCCTGGTTCCTCCTGGACCCGGTCGTACGGGCCCGGCTCCTTCTCGAAAGCGAGCCGGTAACTCATGCCGGAGCACCCGCCGCCCACCACCGCCACGCGCAGGCCCACGTCGCCGAGCTGTTCCTTGGAGATCAGGTATTTCACCTGCTCCAGGGCTTGGTCCGTAATGCTGATGACCGGCTCACTCACGATTTCGTCTCCGGCGTCTGGCCCTGCTTCTTCAGATAGTCATTCACGGCCGCCTTGATGGCGTCTTCCGCGAGCACCGAGCAGTGGATCTTTACCGGCGGGAGCGCCAGCTCGTTCACGATGTCGGTGTTCTTGATCTTCAGGGCGTCCTCAACAGTCTTGCCCTTTACCCACTCGGTGGCGAGCGACGAGCTGGCGATGGCGCTTCCGCAGCCGAAGGTCTTGAACCTGGCGTCCTCGATGCGGCCGTCCTTCACCCGGATCTGGAGCTTCATCACGTCGCCACACTCCGGTGCACCGACGACACCCGTACCCACGCTTTCGTCACCCTTGTCGAGTGATCCCATGTTCCGGGGGTTCTCGAAATGGTCGATCACCTTGTTGCTGTATGCCATAGCCGCCTTCCTTTGCGGGCCGCCCTGAGGGCTGCCCCGGGAAAATCCTTTCTGTTCCTCAGTGCCCGGTCCACTGGACCGACTTGAGGTCAATGCCTTCCTTGTGCATCTCGTAGAGCGGCGAGAGATCCCGCAACCGCTTCACGGCGCGGATCACTTCGTCCGTCACGAAATCCACCTCCTGCTCGGTCGTAAACCGGCCGAGCCCTAACCGGATGGAGGTGTGCGCGAGTTCCTCGCCCACACCGAGTGCCCGGAGCACGTAGCTCGGTTCCAGGCTCGCTGACGTGCAGGCTGAGCCGGAACTTACCGCCACGTTCTTGATCGCCATCATCATGGATTCGCCCTCCACGAAGGCGAACGACACGTTCAGGTTGTTCGGCAGCCGGTGTACCGGATGGCCGTTCAGGTAGATCTCGTCCAGTTCCTTCTGGAAGCCGTTCCACATCTTCTCGCGGAGCCGCTTCACGCGGCCGCTTTCCTCTTCCCAGACGCGGGCACATTTTTCTGCCGCCGCGCCAAGGCCCACAATGCCGGGCACGTTCAGTGTACCGGACCGCATGCCGCGCTCGTGGCCGCCGCCGTGGATCACCGGAGCGACCTTCACGCGGGGATTGCGACGGCGGACATACAGTGCGCCAATCCCCTTGGGACCATACATCTTGTGGGCGGAGATTGAGAGCAGGTCTATCCCCATCTGGTCCACGTCCACCTTCACCTTGCCGAGCGCCTGCACGGCGTCGGTATGAAAAATGACCTTCTTTTCCTTGCAGATCTTCCCGATCGCCTCGATGTCCTGGATCGTACCGATCTCGTTATTGGCAAAAATCACCGACACCACCACCGTGTCCGGGCGGATCGCGTTTTTGAGCTCGTCCAGGCTGATGCGGCCGTATTTGTCCACGTCGAGATAGGTCACCTGCCAGCCCTTTTTCTCCAGATACTTGCAGGGGTCCAGGATCGCCTTGTGCTCAATCTTCGTCGTGATGATGTGGCGGCCCTTCTCTTCGTACATCTCCGCGACGCCGAGGATCGCCATGTTGTCGGACTCGGTGGCGCCGGAAGTAAAAACGATCTCCTTGGAGCTCGCCCCGATCAGCGCGGCCACCTGCTCGCGGGCTTTCTCCACCGCTGCCTCCGCCGCCCACCCGTAGGCATGGCTCCGGCTCGCGGCATTGCCGAACTCCTCGGTGAAATACGGGATCATCACCTTCAGCACTTCCGGGTCCACGGGTGTCGTGGCGTTGTGGTCCATGTAGACCGGGACTCGAACCCCGTTTTCCAGTGTCTTCAGTTCAGGCATGGCGTCTCTTGTGGCCCTTTCCGTTGAAGCGTCTCAGGCCGGTTTCACGGCAGTCATCGTGACGGGAGAAGCGTAGGCGGCCGGGTTCTGCCCCTCGCGCAGAGGATCGGACACTTCCGAGAAGATCTCGCCGAGCGAGACCTCATTCAGCACACTCCGCACACGGCCGTTCAGCCGGCGCATGGGACCCACGATATTGCAATGGTTGAACTGGATGCAGGTCTGTGCACCCGCGCCGTCTGAACCGGAAGGCCGTGCGCATTCGATCATCCCCAGCGGGCCGTCCATGGCCTCGACAAACTGCGCCAGCGAGATGCGATTCAGGTCCGCCAGCAGGCTGTAGCCGCCCAGGATTCCCTGGTGGCTCTGTACGTAGCCCTCGCGCTTTAACTTCTGCATGATCTTCGACACGAGGTCGAACGACAGGTGATAACGGTCGGCGATCTCCCGGGCACTGGAGTAAGTCCCCTCCGACTGGGAAGCGATATGCTTCAGCGCGATGATCGCGTATTCCGTTTTTTTGGTGAACTGGAACATTTTTGCCGCCACCTTTTCATTTCCAAGCCCACCCACATCAGGAGGCTAAACCAGACTGGAAATGTCCGAGATCAAGATGGCGTCTCCCAACCCCCATGTCAAGATAGGACTGGAAAAGGCTGATATCGAGAGGGCACCGGGAGCATACTGAATAAACCTAGTATTTTCAGTAGGTTAAAATATTCCCCCGAAACTGACAGATGACAACCTCGGCGGGACAACCCTTTGGGGGCAGCAACCGCCCAAAGCGGGCCCTTGAACACCCCGTCGGCAGTGCCCAGCTGGATTTGGCAGCGGGTATCCCCTACAAAGGAAGCCACCCGGCCGGTCGCTATACCCGCCGGGCCCCACACCCGCGCGAGAGTGGTGGAATGGCAGACACGCAGGTCTTAGAAGCCTGTGCCCGAAAGGCGTAGGGGTTCAAGTCCCCTCTCTCGCACCAAGTTTCTTCTCCCCCGTTTTCCGCCAGCACGTTGAACGGAAACGCCAAGGAATATCCGACGGTTCCGCTTGAGACGGTCAGGTTCAAGCAGACGGATCTGGCGAGCTTGGCCTTTTCGAGCGGCAAGGCCGATTCCCAAGCGGTTTCAAGTATCTCGGCAAGTTCAAGCGATTCCTTGAGGCGATCCAGCTTCGCCCGATTACCGCTCCGCTGTAGTTCCCTGATCTGAACTTCCAGATTTTCTTTCCCGGTCCGCCACTGGGCCGTCTGGTCCTTGTAGGTCTCGTCGTCCACCGAACCGTCCGAAAGCGCCTCAAACGCACGGGAAAGCCGTTGCTTGAGATGCCGGAGCCGTTCCTCAAGCGCTTCGATCCTGGCCTTTCTCAGGCCTTCCTCATCGGCGCGGAGTTCTTCGATGCGAGCCTTCAGCCATTTCGTGGCTTCCGGCGTCAGGGCCGTCTTGGTGACGATTCCCTTGAGCTGTCCGAACAGTTCCTCTTCGGTGACGTTCTTCGGACTGAATCCCTGACGGCGACAGCCGGTACAAACTCCGTAGGTGTACCGCTTCTTGGCGGTGAAAAAGGTGACGGACCGTTCGCAGTAACCGCACTTGAAGACTCCAGCGAGCGGATATTCCTTCGTGCGGACCTTCTTCTTGGTCCGGTCGTAGCGGGTTATCCGTTCGGCAATCTTCTTGTGAGTATCCCAGCTAATCAGCGGCGTATGCTGATAGTTCGTGACGAGCTGGCCGTTGAAATAGAACGGGCCGGCAAACACGGGATTACCGAGCCAGCGGTGGACACTGGACCGGATTATTGGTTTGCTCTGATAGGTGATGCCAAGTTCTCTGGCCTTCTCCGTCAGCATGTCGATTGACCAGCCGCCGGAGGCGGCGAGTTCCAGCCACTGCCGCACTAACGGACCCTGAACCGGATCGATCGCGATCCCGCCGCGAGACACCTTCCGGTATCCCGGAGGGGCCTTGTGGGAATAAAGCCCCATGCTTACCTGTTGCTTCAGGCAGGACCGCACCCGGCTGGAAAGGTGCCGGGTCTCGCTGCGAGCAAATAACGCCATCAAATCGAACCGGTCCCACTCGGACGGCGGAGCGTCCGGGTACAAATGGAAGTGATCCAGCGCAGCGTGAAGGCTCTTGCGCCGCCGGATGACGAGATCGGCCAGCTTGGCGTGATCCCAGATATTCCGGTTGGAGCGGTCCACCTTGTAGAAAACGAGGTGCTGGACGTCGTCACGGGCGGCATATTCGGCGAGCAGCGCCTGAAACTCGACCCGTTCGTCCGAGAAGCTCGCCGTCTCGGCCACTTCGACAACGCGCACCACCTCATAGCCCTTCTGCTCGCAGTAGGTGCGGATCGCCTCTGCCTGAAGGCCGAGCGATATGCCGCCTTTCGCCTGTTCGTCGGAACTGACACGGGCGAATCCGAATGCCTTGGGCTTCTCACTCATGGTCGGCGGCTCCTCTGCCTCAGTGGTACGTCTCTTCGGCTAACCGATCATTATCGGATTGAGGTGCGTCCGTGTCCAGCGGATTCGATATGCGGCGGCGCTCATCTATCGCGCTGAGCACGTCCAGGATCTGGTCGAGCCGCCTTCTGGCTTCAGCCAGCTCGTCGTTAGTGATCTCGCGCTGATGGGAACACCGGAGCGCGTCTGCAAGGAGGCCAAAGACTGTAGATCCGCGAAAACTCATCAGGATATTTTGAGGCTTATGCAGGGATCAGGGAAGGAGGGAATTTGTCTGAACAACATAAACTTTTATTCCAGATGCGCTGCCACTAGCGCCTTAAACAGCTTCCCATGGTTCGGAATCTTCAGGTGTACGAGTTCGTGAACGATGACGTAGTCCTGGACCCTCCTGGGTTCTTTGATCAGCGTCCGGTTCAGGGTGATCCGTCCGGCGGTTGAGCAGGACGCGAGTTTTTTAGTCATCGGGCGGACTTGGACGGTCTTGGGCCGGATGCCGGTTTGTTCGGACCAGTGACTGACAAGAAGTTTGAGCGACATTGTGTCACGAGCGGGGCCTCGCGGGGCTTTGGGAGCGGAAGGTTTCATAGCGCCCCCTCCGGCCATTTCTTGGTCAGGAGGAGATCGACAAGGCGCTTCCGTTTCTCACCCGAGCAGGTCCCCATCAGAACCTGATACAGTTCGGCTTTCAGGTCGCGTTTCACGGCGTCATTGGTCCGGTAGTAGCCGAACTTGCCGAAGGCATCCCGAATCTTCGGTGCGAGTTCCTTCGCCCCTTCAAACTTCTGCTCCCGGAGCATCACGAAGACGTCGTAGGCGATCTTGTCGAATCCGAGTTCGTTCCGTTCCTTTTCGGCCTCGATTATCCGCTGAGCGGCGATCTCCAGGTCTTTGATCGCATCCTGCGTGCTGATCTGGCGGTCCTCGAACAGCTCCCGGATATTTTCGACCCTTTCGGCGATGGGGATCAGATAGGGCTGGTGAGCCCCATCATTCTTCACCTTGTCGCGGATCAGGCGGGTCAAGTTCAGGACCTTCACCTCGTCCGGTTCGTGCTTCCGGCGGAGATATTCCAGGGCGTTCTCGTCCAGAGTGGCAAACTTTGTCGTCCCCGTGAGGCCGTAGGTCTTCACCTCGTTACGGACGAGCTGCTCCGTCTTCTCGGACAGCTCGCCGTCGGTGACGGTTTCGGGACGGTACCATTCCAGAATTTCACGGTAGAGGCGGACGAGGTTCTCGAAGTCCGCCAGGAACGGGCGCAGGAACGGATCGGGGGAGACGATGTCGTAAAGCACCTGGAGTTGCTGGAAGGTCTCGAAAAACTTCTCCCGCTTTTCCTTGTCCCGGAACTCGGCGGCGGCCTTCTCAACGCCCTTGTCGGACGTCATCTGGGCGGCGAGCGCGATCAGGTCGGACGCTCCGGCCATCATCTCGGCAAAACGCTTTTGCAGAAGCTCAATGTTGTCGATAACGCTCGGGACGAATTCGGAGTCGAAGGCCAGCGCCTTCTCCAGCCGCCCGAAGATACCGACAAAGTCCACTACCAGGCCGGCACGTTTCTCGCGGCCCCGGTCGTCTTCATACGGGCGGTTCACACGGGAGATCGCCTGCAGCAAAGTGTGATCGCGCATGGGCTTATCGAGGTACATAGAATAGAGAACCGGGGCATCGTATCCCGTGAGCAGTTTTTCCGTGACGATCAGGATTTTGGGCTTGTTTCCGGGCTTGCGGAACTCCCGGCGGATCATCTTCTCCTGATCGCTGGAAACGTAGTGCTGGCGCATCAGGGGCGTGTCCTTGGGCCCCTGCGTATAGACGACCGCCGTTTCATCGGACGGCATCAGCTTGTCGAGGGCTTGCTTGTACAAAGCGCACGCCTCGCGGTCGACGGCGACCAGAAACGCCTTGTACCCAAGCGGTTCGACATTGGTCCGGAAATGTTCGATCACGAACTTCGCCACCTGTTCGACGCGCTCGGCGCTCTTCAGGAACGACTTCAGGTGAACCGCCCGGTCCAGGACCCGGTTCAACTCCTCGATGTCGGAGACGCCTTCCAGCTCCTTGAGTGCCAGGAACTCCTTGTCGAGCAACTCCTCCGGCACCCGCATGATGTTCGGGGCCAGTGCGTAGTTGAGCGGAACGGTCGTCTTGTCGCGGATCGAGTCGGCGGTGGAATACTTGTCCAGGTATCCCCGCTCGTCCTCCTTGCCGAACACCTTGAATGTCCCCTGGCCGTATGCCGTCTTGTCGATGGGCGTCCCGGTGAACCCGATAAACGTCGCCTTGGGGAGCGCGCCGGTCAGATAGTTCCCCAGGGTTCCGCCGGTGGTCCGGTGCGATTCGTCGATCAGGACGAACACGTTCTCGCGGGTGCAGAGATCGGCGTCCGCCCCTTCGAACTTGTGGATCATCGAGACGATCAGCCCCCGGTAGTCGGATGACAGTATGTCGCGCAGGGCGCGGATCGAATCTGCCACCTTGGGTTCGATACCGAGTGCAATAAAATTGCCGGTGAGCTGGGTTTCCAGTTCATTGCGGTCGATCAGCAGGAGCACGTTCGGGCTCTTGAAGGCCGGATCGCGCAGGATCAGTTCCGCCGACTTGATCATTGTGAACGTCTTGCCGGAGCCCTGCGTGTGCCAGATCAGGCCCCAGTGCTTGGACGGGTCCAGGCACCGCTCGACGACCTTCTCCACCGCCCGGATCTGGTGCTGGCGGAGGATGAACTTCTGTAGCTCCTCGTCCCGCTTGCTGACGACGATCCAGTCCCGGAGAACCCGCAGGAACCGTTCGCGGGCGAAAAACGCCTTCACCCGGCGCTCGAAATCGCCGTCCAGTTCGTCCTTCCAGTTGAAGACCGACTTGCTGTCCAGATTCCAGGTGACGCCATAGAGGAAATCTTTGACCGTGGGGATGCCAAACACCTGAGGCGGCGTGGCGAGTTCAGGCGTCTCCTCGTGATAACGGCGTATCTGCGTCAGCCCCTTGGAAAGAGCGTCCCTCATACCGGTCCGTTTGGCCTCGACTATGGCGACCGGAATCCCGTTGATCAGGAACATGACGTCGGCGCGGTTCGGCTTCCGCCCGTTCGTGTAGCGCCATTCGGCGGTGACGTGGAACGTGTTCGCCGACGGACGTGCGAAGTCGATCAGGGTGACGTTCCGGGTAAGCCTGTCCTTCTCGACCTTGAAGGTGTTCTGGCCCCGGAGCCAGCGCAGCATCTCGACGTTGCCTTCGATGTTGTAACGGACACTTTCGATCTGGTTGATCAGCCGGTCGACGTTTTCGAGGTCCACGACTCCCGGATTCAGCGCGACGAGTTTTTCCCGGAGCACCGGGCGGAGCAGCATGCCGGTCTCGCCGCCCCGTTGTGACAGAGCCTCATCTGCCGGCAATTCCGTCCAGCCGATTTCCACTGCGTAGCGGATCAGCGGGTTTTGGACGGTTCCGCGCTCAGTGCCGGGGGTGGTCATGTGTCAGCCTTTCGCGTCCCGAATATCTCCGAAACGGAAACGAATGGTTCCCCTCGTTCAGCAAGGTACCGGACCTTACGGCGGAGTAGATCGTCAAGTCGGATGTTCCCATCCAGCACCCGAAACAGATCAGCACCATCCATCATGGTAAAAGTTGACTGCTTTCCCTTTGTGATCGCCGAGATCGCCGGTTGAGAAAAACCGTTCACCGAAATAAAGAGCCCCCGTGTAAACGAGGACTTACCTTCGACCTTCCCCCTGAAAACGAGCAAGTCGGCCTCGTTCACATGCGGTCTCTCCCATTTCGCTTCAAGCAGGTAGACCTCGCTGTCGAGAAGGAAAGAGCCGTCAATCTGTTCTCCGGTCACCCGGAAAGCCTCATTCGGTTCCAGATCGTGTAGATCGAAAAGCTCATTTAACAGCGTTTCTAGCTCGAGGCCGGCGACATTTCGGTCCGGTTGCTGGGAAAGCGCAAAGAACCGGGTTTTAAGGGCGCCCAGCCTCTCCCCGACTCGGCGGCGTTCCACCGAGGCAGCACTGTCAATTGATGCATTCGTCTGCGGAGTCTGGTTCTCAGCCCTCGGTGCCGAAGCGGGTAAGGAATCGAGAAATGCGAGGTCCCAAAGTTCGGGGATTTTGAACCCCACCTTGCTTATGAGCCTGTTCAGGGTATCGATATCGGTACGCGTAAGTGGTGTATCCTTTTTCGTCCGGTAGCTAATCCCATTGCGAACTATTCGAACTACAAGCGGGCAAAACGAACTTCGTTTATGCTCTAATGTGAGTTCTAGCAATTTCGTCAGCGATGGTAACTTGCTGCCGCCTTGCCAGTATTGGCCGACTCCGCTTTCTCTGGCGGCGTGGGCAAAAGTATATGTCCCCTTCCAAGCCGACGAACCCGGAAGATAGTCGAAAAGATGTTTCGCCAGTTCGGAAACCGCCTGTATCTCTGTCATTGAAATGTTCAATTGACTGCCTCCTTAATCGGAGGGAGTAACACTTCACGGTCCCAGATATGTGCCGTTTCACTACGATAAAACTTAAGGTCCAACGTGGCCCTTTTGAACTTTCGACCGGTCTGAGTTGAGGTCAATGCGGCGCTTCGCCGCCGAACGATCTCCTGCGCGTGGGCAATTAGAGCCTTATTCTCCGGAGCCGCCGGTTCACCGAAGATGCCGACGTAAAGACTCTGAAGTGTGGTGTTGAACGAAATGGCGTCAGCCAGATGCTGGTCCTGTTTCCCTAACGAATGTCCAAAGACGAATAGAGAACCCTGAATGTTGTCGAATTTCTTCCAGCAGTCGCCGAGATAGGCGTTGTCAACGATACGCTGACGTTTCTGGTCGCATGTTCCTTCCGAGACTACCAGTGGATATTCCCGCTGATTTAAAGCGTCTTGAACCTGATCGATGAGCGGCACGCCCGTGGTATTCCAAACCCGCTTCCGGACTGTTCCGCCAGAGGTATACAGGTGCAGGGCTCCGTGGAGATAAAAGACAGCTTTTCCGCTCGTTCCAGTCGGAAGAAATATACAGTAATGTTTTGGGGTATCTGGTTCCCTCCCGAAGCGGTCTTCAAATCTTTCCTGGCCATCGACGAGTGACGCCCAATAGAGAAGTAGGTCGTAATTCAACGTATAGAGATCATTGAACTGGTCCAGGAACTGAAGGCAGGAACGGAGTTTCGGGTCGCCTATGTCGGACGGAATCGCCGGATGAACGTTCGATATAGACTCCACGAGTGCCGCTTTGACCATTTCATAGTCCTGCCGCATTTGGGAATCGGTATCTGCCGCAGGAATGAGTCCGTAGTGTCGTGCAATCCACTCGGCTTCGTCCAGATGTTTCAGCACGGCTTCGAAATTGGCGGTTCCATACCGGTCAAAGACCTTCTGTACGCGATTTGGGAGCGCTTTCATTTTTGCCTGTTGATACAGGGTCCCGTATGAAAACAGCTGGTGGGCACCGATACTGAAACCGTTGCCGAGCAACAGGTGCTTCTTTCCGTTAGGAGCACCACTGATAGCGGCGTCAAATGTTAAAAGGTCGATATCCACTGGACGAATTAGAACTCCTCTGGACCGGGAAAGTCTTGGTAACCGACGTACATAACGTACCCGACGTAATTGACGGACGGCACCCGTCCGACTCTCCCCATGCGAGGCGTGAACGAGGATTTCCGCCGCAACGTCTTACTTGAATTGACTATCAGGCGAGTTTCATTCCGTAGCTCTCCCAAATACCTCCCATCGGGGCCGTAAACTTCTTCATCATGGAAACGCCCCACATGCTTACCATTGTATGTCCAAAGATCGTCCCCATCCTTGTAGCCAAAATACTTCCCGCCCCATGTCCATAGTGAAGTCACCCCCCACCTCCCGCCGTCAGGTTCCCCTCCGCATCCATGATTCCCGTAACCCGGACCTGGCCGGTCATGAGCTGATGGAGGTTCGCCAAGAACAGTGCTTGATATTGCGACAAGGTCTTAAGCTGCGTGGTTATTCGATCATCGATCTTTACTAAAACCTGGACGATCTGGAATTACTCGTCGATGCCC
>CAZSFB010000014.1:0-18995 GCA_964606035.1 uncultured bacterium
TACCCAGACCTTCATTGATGGCGGCCACGACGTCCGGGTTCTGGACCTGGACACACCGGCAAACCGCGCCCGGTTCAAGGAGTTTGGCGGCCGGGCGACCGTCCACTGGGGTACCATTGGTGATACCTCTGCAATTTCGGCCGCGCTGGAAGGAATGGATGCCCTCGTGCATCTGGCGGCCATCATCCCGCCGCTCAGCGAGGAGAATCCGGAACTTACCCGCAAAGTCAACATCGAAGGGACCGAGAACGTCCTGAAGGCTGTGAAGGCGGCCGGGAGGCCCATCCGGCTGCTCGTTACCTCATCTGTCTCGGTGTTCGGCCCAACACCGGATGCTAAAGCTCCCCTGCATCCGGACCGCAATCCCATGAACCCGGTGGACCACTACACGCGCTCCAAAGCGGAGTGCGAGAAAATGACGAAAGGTTCAGGTCTGGATCATGTGATCGTCCGGATCGCCGCCGCCCCGCACCTGGATCTGGACCCCGGCAAGATGAAGGCCATGTTCATGTTCCCATGGGACTCGCGCATCGAGTTCGTTCACATGAAGGATGTCGCCACAGCCATGCTCCATGCCATCGAACGCTTCGAGCAGGTGAAGAACCGTGTCTACATCCTCGCCGGCGGCAAATCCCAGCAGTTCCTCTATCACGAGTTCCTCGGCCGTACGCTTGGTGCCATCGGACTTCCCTGCCCCCCCGCGCACAAGTTTTCTAAAAACCCGAGCTATCTGGACTGGTATGATACGTCCGACGCGCAGGCCGCACTCGAATACCAGAAGCACACCATTGACGATTTCGCAGCCGAGCTCGCTGCCAAACTTCCAGGATGGCAACGGGCCCTCATGAAAGGGTTCATCGGGCCGGTGTTCGGAAAACTGATCGTGCGGTTCCTCTGACTTGAAAAGAGAACGGCCCCATAATGGGGCCGTTCTCTTTCTCGCTCCAAGAGGCAGTTATGCCTCGGCGGCCTCGTGCGGAGCCACAATCCTCGGCTTCATGTTCGCGCGGCGGGCCGCATTGCGTTTCAGCCGCTTTTCCTCGATATGGAGGAACTTTTCCGGTGGCATGAGCCAGTCGATGAGCTTTTCCGCCTGCTTGCGGCTGGGTGGCGGAACGAGGCCCCGGCGGGCATCTTTGGGGATTTCCTTGAACATGTTGATCCAGTCGATCGTGTCCTGCTTGGCCTGCTTGTTCCAGTTGATGTTGAGCGGAGCGGCATCATCCATGATCTTCGTCTGCGCCCGGATCATGTAGTAGTTCCAGAGCACCTGGTAGGAGATCATCTTTATCGCCTGCAGGCGGCTCGCCTTTCGCAGCAGGATCGGCATGTAGTTCTTGGCCAGTGCCACGTGCTTCACCTCGTCCAGGTCAATGTAGTGGAGCGTGTCACGGAGAACCGGCTCGTCGAAGTTGTTCTGGATCATTGTGAAGATTCCATGCGCGATGTTCTCCACAATCAGGTTCATGCCCACCAGTTTCAGCAACGGATCATCCACGCCCAGGATGCTGTCTAGCAGCTTTTTCGCCCACGGGTTGATCTCCGGAAGCGGGATATCGAGCGCCTTGAGATAACGGCCCATCATCATCACGTGTTTTGTCTCCTCCATCGTCTGGAAGGAAAGAACAAACTGGGCGGCAAGGTCCGGCACCATGCCGACAAGCTGGGCGCTTGTGTGCATCGCCACGATCTCGCCGTAGTATATGATCGACATGAGGCTCGCGATGGCCTTCTTTTCCTCGACAGTCAGGTCAATCCGGCCGCCGTGCCGCGAGAGGATTTCGTCGAAAACCTTCTCGTCGTCCCAGAACACCCGCTTGGAACCCGCCACGGACGAGGCGAGCTTGGGAAACTGGTCCACTGAAGCCAGGTTCTCCGGGCGGTAGGGGCTGAAATCCTTGTGCAGTTTCATCGGCATGATCTTTCTCCCTGTAACTTCTGTCCGGGGTTCCCATCCCGGGTTTTTCACATTTTATTGCCGGAACGCTGCCCGGCGGGTGATTTCTTTCCACAGATCAGGATTCGTCTGCTCAAAGGTCCGGCTCACAAGCTCATCCAGAACCTTCAGGTCACGCTCGCGCAGCGCCCGTACAATCCCGCTGTAGAAATCAGCCAGCTGCGACGGGTTTTTCCGGATCTCGTCCTGCATGAACAGCCGCATGAATGGCCGGTATGTGTCGAAAATCTGGAAAAAGGTATTCGAGAGCAGTTCCAGGGCGACCGAACGGGTCGCCCGAAACACGGCCCGGTGGAACCGCCCATCGGCCATCATCACCCGGTCCACATCCCCGGCTCCGATCGCCGAACGGATTTCAGCGGCGAGGCTGCTCAGTCCTTCCAGCTCGGCTTCCGTAATATTATGCGCCGCATGGCCAGCCGCTCCCCGGTATATGATCCCGGCTGTGTCGCAAACCGATTCGATGGCCTTGAGATCAAAGCGGCCCGCCCTGTCAGGGCGGGTGAGCATGTGCCGGAGCAGGTCGAACGAGCCTGTCTCATGCCAGTCGAGCACCCGGCATCCTTCACCATGCCGTCGCTCCACGAGCCCCAGGTATTCAAGCTCCGACAGAGCTTCGCGCACCGTTGTCCGGTTTACTGCAAACTGAAGCGAAAGTTCCCGCTCCGACGGCAGCAGATCCCCCGGTTTCCAGGTCCCTTTCAGGATCTCGACGCGGATCTGGGCCGCGATATCATCAGCGAGGTTTTCCTTGCGGACCGGCTGGAACTGGATGGCTGACAACGTGGTAAACCCTTTGGTGAATTGATTTCTGGCTTGGATCACTCGTCCACTGGATCAATGGTCCAACCAGTTGAAGTATCACCCAGTCCATGGCAGCTGTCAACCCAAATCCATCTTAATGAACTCCAAATTGACTATCCTGCCCGAAATGGCAATACGCCCGCCTTCGGGTCCGCCGAGTGCGCGACAAGTAAAAGGAGTTCATTCATGTTCCGGGAAAAAATCACCACCACCCTGTCACGGTTCATGGCCGTGGCGGTCACTGCCCTCCTTGCTCACCTCTGCTGCCTGCGGCAGCGACGGAGCCAGTTTCAAGCCGGGCCGTTATGTTGCCGGCGCGATGATTGGCGAAAATATGGGAAGCAGCAGCAGCCCCGAGTTCGCTTTTCTCGACTACGGCCTTCTCGACATCACGGTTGCCGACGATGGCACCATCACTGGCACCTACCAGATCCTGAATGACTTTTTCCTGCTGCCCACCGGACTGCCTGACTACAGCGATGTCCAGGAGTTCGCGGTCACCGGGACCGCGCAGGGGACTACCTTCACCATGGAGATCGACGCTGACGAGATAAACACGGTCTTCTCCGGTGAAGGAGAGATCACGCCCGAAGGCGAAATCGGTGCAGTGCTACTCGGCGACTGTAGTGGAGAGTGCCCCCCGGACGGCTATCTGGTGACCATTGCCGGTATTGAGGTCGGAAGCACGGACACTTCCATCGCCTGTGGCGGGATGGGCTTCGAGACAGACGATACCAATGGCAGCGCTCCGGGCATGTACCTTGTCAACGAGGGAACCCTCTATGCCGCATTCGTGGGTCCAACGTTTGCCGGAAGCATGGTGACCCCGATTTCCTTCGACGAGGATGATCTTTCCTGCATGATGATGTCGATTGAAGGATGCGCCGAAGGCACGGGTACCATTGAGCTGGAAGGCGAGACCGCGGACGGCCCACTCAGCGAGTCGCTGGATGTGGAGTTCGTCTCCGGCGTGTATGAACCTGGTTCCCACACCTATTTCTTCATTGACGGCGGCAACGAAACCCCCAGCTACGGCGTGGGTTTCGGCGGCGATACCGATACCTGTTTCGACGACGACTGACCTGCAGATAACAGGCTGGTAACAGCGAGGGCGGGCCCAATGGCCCGTCCTCGCTGTTTCTTGATCATAGTCCTGCTTGACTACAACCGTAACGACCGATGCCTTCACCGCTTGCAAAGCAGTACCCGCCGCAAGACTGTTACCGGTTGAGTGCTTTACGTCCCTGCCGGAGTTCTCTATACAGACTGGCGCAGCCGGGAAGCCAGGGTGAGGTCCGGTGCGGAGAGGGCGGTCATGCCGAAGAAACCGGTCAAGGCGCCAAACACGGTCACGGTTGGTCTGGTCCAGATGACCTGCTCAACGGACACGAATGCGAACCTCAAGAAAGCTGTCCGGAAAGTTGAGGAGGCCGCCGCCAAGGGCGCACAGATTGTTTGCCTGCAGGAGCTTTTCCGGTCCCAGTATTTTTGCCAGTCCGAAGACTCCCGCAAGTTCGATCTGGCGGAGCCCATCCCCGGACCTTCAACCACCGTGCTTTCAAAAGCGGCGAAAAAGCATGGCATTGTGGTCATCGCTTCGCTTTTCGAACGCCGCACCGCTGGCATTTACCATAACACGGCCGCTGTGCTGGACGCTGACGGCAGTCTGCTGGGCCTCTACCGGAAGATGCACATTCCGGACGATCCCCTCTACTACGAGAAATACTATTTCACGCCGGGGGACCTCGGTTTCAAAACCTTCCGGACAAAGTTCGCGGACATCGGCGTTCTGGTCTGCTGGGACCAGTGGTATCCCGAAGGTGCGAGACTCACCGCGCTCAAGGGCGCCCAGATTCTTTTCTACCCGACCGCCATCGGCTGGCACCCGTCGGAAAAGTCCCGTTACGGGAAGGCCCAGCATGATTCCTGGGAAACGATCCAGCGGTCCCATGCCATCGCCAATGGCGCCTTTGTGGCAGCCCCGAACCGGGTCGGTCATGAGGGAGACGCAAAAAGCGGCATTGAGTTCTGGGGCCAGTCCTTTGTCTGTGACCCGCAGGGCCAGATCCTCGCCAAGGCATCAGTGAACCGGGAGGAAATCCTTGTCACAGAACTGGATCTCGCGCTGATCGAGCGAGTGCGCCGCAACTGGCCATTTCTGCGGGACCGCCGGATCGACGCCTATGGCGCCATCACAAGCCGTTTCGACGACCAGGAGTAACAGCACTCTTGCCCGAGCTTACCCCCAGAGAACTGGGCTTCCGCATGCCCGCCGAGTTCGAGCCCCATACGGCCACATGGCTGTCATGGCCGCATAATGAGAAATCATGGCCGGGCAAGATCGAGAAAATCCCGCCTATCTGGGTGGAGATGGTATGGCACCTCACCCGCACGGGCGAGCATGTCCATATCAATATCACCGGTGAAAAGATGATGGCGGAGGTGGCGAACCTGCTGTCATCGGCGGGGTGCCCGCCGGAACTCTATACTCTGCATCCCTTTCCCACGAATGATGCCTGGTGCCGTGACCACGGCCCCATCTTCGTGAAAAACGACCGGACCGGGGAAATTGCCGTCACAGACTGGGAGTTCAACAAATGGGGCGGGAAGTACCCGCCTTGGGATCTGGACAACGCCATCCCGAAACGCATCGCCGACCGCTACCGGCTCCGGTATTTCCGGCCGGGCATTGTGCTGGAAGGCGGTTCCATTGACGTAAACGGCAAAGGAACACTCATCACGACCACCCAGTGCCTGCTGAATCGGAACCGCAACCCGCACCTGAGCCAGAGGCAGATTGAAACCTATCTTTCAGATTATCTGGGCGTTGACCGGTTCATCTGGCTGCATGACGGAATTGAGGGCGACGACACCGATGGCCACGTGGACGACATCACCCGATTCGTGGACCCGAATACGATTGTGACTGTGGTGGAACCCGACACCAGTCACGTGAACCACGAGCCGCTGGCGAAAAACCTGGAAACTCTCCGGGCCGCCCGTGACCGGGACGGAAAGGCTTTCCGGATCGTCGAACTGCCGATGCCCGAACGAATGGTTTACGAGGACACACCGCTTCCGGCGAGCTACGCGAACTTCTACATCGGGAATCGCGTGGTCCTTGTCCCCACTTTTGGACAGGACCGTGATGCCGATGCCCTGCAGATCCTCCAGTCCTGCTTCCACGGCCGCGAAGTAATCGGGATCCACTCCTACGATCTCGTCTGGGGTTTCGGCGCCTTTCACTGTGTCAGTCAGCAACAGCCAGCATAGTGCTTTCCCCCGCGCCGGCAGCGCGCTATAGGTTCCTACGAAACCAGAACCAGAGCCCTGCCCTCCCTTGGGAGGGCAGAACAAGGACTACCCCATGTCTGAAACCGCCTCACTCGCCCGAACCGCACTCGTCCCCTTCATGATCTTCCTGTCCGGAGGGTTCATGGCTACGGCCTGGCTGGCACATCTCCGATTCAAGGAGCTCACCTTCTGGTCTGCACTTGCAGCCAGCTGGGCCATCGTCCTTCCGGAGTATGTTCTCAACGTCTACGCCACCCGTCTTGGCTATGGGACCTGGACTGGCGCCCAGATGGCCACGATTCACCTTTGTTCCGGAGTGATCTGCGTCGCACTGGTCGCCCGCTATATTCTGGGAGAACCCATCGACGTGAGACAGATCCTGGGGTTCGCTTTCCTTGCGGTGGGGATGGTGCTCGTGCTGGTCAGGCCTGCCTGAACATACCGTTCCAATGATCTCGCCTTTTCACCGGCCTTCCGGTAAAAAAGTCCTTCCATGACCAGATCGCCGGAGGACGAAGACCATGAACGGCCTGATGATGAACTATCCACTCACCCTGCCCCACATCCTTGAGCGGGCGGGGAAACTATTCCCTACGGTCGAGATCGTCACACGCAATCCCGACAAGTCACTGCACCGTTACACTTATGGTGATTTCTACCGCCGTTCACGCCAGCTCGCTTCCGCGCTCCAGAAGGCTGGCCTGAGACGCGGCGACCGGGTGGCAACACTTTCATGGAATCACTGGCGCCATCTGGAGTGCTATTTCGGCATCCCAGTGGCCGGGGGCGTCCTCCATACCCTTAACCTTCGTCTTTTTCCGAAGGACATTTCCTATATCGCCAACCATGCCGAGGACCGGTTCCTGATCGTCGATGATGTGCTGCTCCCGCTCTATGAGCAGTTCAGGAATGACGTGAAGTTCGAGAAAGTGATCATCGTTCCCTTCGGGGGACCCGCGCCTCAGGGCTTCGACGATTACGAGAAGTTCATCGCCACGGGCAGCGAGGATTTCACCTATCCGGACCTGGACGAAAATGCCGCGCTTGGCATCTGTTACACATCGGGAACCACCGGTAATCCCAAAGGAGTCGTCTACTCGCACCGGGCCGTGGTGCTGCACTCGCTGGTGAGTGCCCTGCCCGACGTTCACGGGCTCTCTCAGTACGATTCGGTCTGTCCGGTTGTTCCCATGTTCCATGCGAATGCCTGGGGACTTCCGTTTGTATGCGCCATGACCGGCACGAAGCAGGTATTTCCCGGCTCGCATCTGGATGCGGAAAGTATTCTGGATCTCTTCGCACGGGAAAAAGTGAACTGCAGCGCCGGTGTGCCAACCATCTGGCTCGGCATCCTTGAGGCTCTTGAGAAAAACCCCGGCAAGTGGAAGCTGGAACCGGAGATCCGCATGGCAGTGGGCGGCTCGGCCGCCCCCGAGGCGCTCATCCGGAAGCTGGACCGGTTTGGCCTGAAGATCATCCACCTGTGGGGCATGACGGAACTGACCCCGCTTGGTACCTGCAGCAAGGTGAAAGCCTCGCAGCAAGGCCTGGCTGAGGACCAGAAATATGCCATCCGCATCAAGCAGGGGACCCCGGTGCCGCTCATTGACGCCCGCATCCGGAACGAAAAGGGCGATGCCCCGTGGGACGGCGAAACCATGGGGGAACTGCAGGTGCGGGGGCCGTTTGTGGCAGCCAGCTACCGGAAGCTGGAAGGCGGAGACGACAAGTGGACCGAGGATGGGTGGTTCCGCACAGGTGACGTGGCCACCATTGATCCGGAAGGGTTCGTTAAGCTGACAGACCGGACCAAGGACCTGATCAAGACTGGCGGAGAATGGATCTCATCCGTCGATCTGGAAAATGCAATCATGGGCCACCCGGCCGTGAAGGAAGCCGCCGTTATTGCTGTTCCACATCCCAAGTGGGCCGAGCGGCCTCTCGCCGTGGTCGTCCTGAAAGACGGGCAGAAAGCCACGGCCGATGATATCCGCAACTTCCTCGCGCCAAAGTTCGCCAAATGGTGGCTCCCTGATGCAGTCGATTTCATCGACGCAATCCCCAGAACCTCAACCGGAAAGTTCCTCAAGACCGCCTTGCGCGACCGTTACCAGGACTGGAAGTGGTAGGAGTTCAGGCGGCGTTTTTTCCGCTATTTTCCGGCTTTGCCTTCTGGGTGCGCCGGATATGGTTCAGGTCGGCATTGAGAACATCCCGCTTGCCAATCCCCATGCGGATGGGAGGAATCCAGTCCTTCTGGTTGGGATTTCCAAACTTGTCACAGGCCTCGATGCAGTCACCACAGCGGATGCACCGGTCGAAATCGGTGGCCGCGAACGGATAGGCCAGCGGCTCACCTGACTTCTCAAGCAGCCGCACCGGATCCAGTCCCATCGGGCAGGCCTTTGCACAGACATTGCAATCCGTACAGTCGGCCCCTTTCACGAGATGAATCCCGCCACGGGCACTGGATGAAGTCAGAGAGAAGTAGATGCCAGACGGACAGAGCCCCAGGCAGAAGTTATGGCCCAGCCAAAGAATCTGTCCGGCGACCGAGATCGTCAGGAATCCCCACACCGCCAGAAAGATTGCCAGTTGCCAGGCTGTCAGGTCGAACACATGCACCGGATCAAACATCCAGGTGATCATTCCAAGCCCTGTCGCCGCACCAATCAACCCGGCGATAAGAACCCGCCCCCACTTTGGCAGGTGTCTCCGCCCCCATTCACCGACACGGTTCAGCGTCGCCACCGGACAGAACCAGCCACACAGGAAACGCCCGAAGATGGCATTGACGATCAGGATCACCACGTTGATGGCAATAAATCCCACCGTGAACGCCTGGATCGCATATACAAGGGAGACAGATTTCCCCAGCACCCAGTACTTCCCGGTGTAGATATCGATATGCCAGAGATTGAATGCCGGTCCAAAGATGACGAGCAGCATCGCAAGGCTCAGGATCACAAACCGGATGTTGTGATAACGGCCCACGCCAGTACTCGTGCGGACCTTTTCACGAGTCGTCCATGAAGGCAGCGCGAACAGTGCCATGCTCACACCGCCCTCCTCATCAGAAAAAACATGACTCCCCCGAGAATGGCCGCCATGAAACCAGCCATCAGGAGAGTAATCGAGAGCATCATTTTACGCCGGGACGCCAGTTCGTCAGCCGTCAGTTCTCCGGCTGCTTCGTGCCGCGAAACCGGAGCCATTGCACCGCTGGCACTTGCAGAACCATCCGGACTTTTCCGGGGACGGAACCGTACCGCGAGGGCCGTTCCGACAATGCCGGTAAATAGCAGCGCTTCCAGGAAAAACGACAGCGCATTGAAGGCGGATTCGTTGTTCATATACTCCCGGCCGCTGCGCAACAGCGCGATCATCTCCTTAGCCGGTCAATTATCACTCAATTATGATCCGGCTCATAGAGTTTAAGGGGGTGTAAGGACACCCTTGCCCAAGGTGCCTTGATTGAAAGTGATTTGCTCAACTCTGGCCTTTCTGCTGGTTCTCGCCGTGGGCTCCAATACCGCCTTTGCGGAGCGTTTGCCTCCTGATCCGCTGACCCTGGAAATCTCGATAGTTCCAGAACAGCCGGCAGTACTAACACCATCACAGATTCTTGTTTCGGTTATTCCGCGTACGTCCGGAACGCCCCCTCCAGACGGATCCCTGAGCATTGAGATTCGACCTGTCAGCCAGAAGATCCGGCAGATCGGATCGGAGTGGTACCGCAATGTGGAACCCTATGAACCGGGGCATTACCGTGTCATCCATAACTATCGGATTGAAGGCGACTACGAACTGGTTCCCCGTATTGAGTCTGCCGGTAACACAATCATCGGAACCAGCCGTAGGGTGACGGTCCAGATGCAGGGGGCAGTTGGGTTCTGGTCTGAAACGTGGATAAAATCAGTTCTCTTTATTATCCTGGTAATCGGACTTCTCTTCATCGCCGGCCGGTTTGCGGCTCAATCCGATACGGAAAACCTTAGAAAACCAAGTTAAAACAGTGGTTTAAATATTTATATGCATTGAAAACCGGCAACCGATGCCTTGGAAACCAGCAAACTTACGGTGTGGTTATCTCATTCTCTTTGTAACTATATGAATTTATTGTTGATTTCAATTCTACAGGCAGTGGAATGACACTTGCTTTTATAATCTCCGGGTTGAACTACCCGGCGGGCTACAACACAATGCGTCAACGCGCGACCCAACAGAGAACCCATGTATAACTCCAGTGCCCTCAGAAGCCACTACCCTATGCAGCTGAACACAAGCAGAACCTTGAACAACCAAACTGGCGACGAAGAACAGAGACGGTCCTTTGACCGTGAGCTCACGTTCATGCCGGCCGACTATCTCCGCAGGGTGAGTCCGGAGCGGATGAACCGGCACGTCGGACTCATCATGTCCCACCCTGGCTATCCACTGAAAACCTTTGTCCAGAATCCGGTCTCCATTGATATGGTTCGCAGTGGAAGCACGGACCGGCTCGTTACTTTTTCGATGAACTCCCCGCGATCACTCGTCCACGTGACGGCCGCTATCGCACTTTCAGGCGGTTCCATCCAGTCTGCCGACCTTTATCCCAGGACTGACGGCACCTTGGTGATCGAGGTAGAGTTCCATGCCGCGCCGGGCAGTGACGGCCGCACACTGAGCGAAATGGCCGTCAAGCAGTTCCATGCGCGGATTGGTGAGGCGCCCACACCTGTCTGTGAACCTGTCAGGGACCTTGAACTGCATACCCGGAACGAGACGGCTACCGGGCTCAGCATCATCGAACTCCGCGCCGTAGACACCCGGGGTCTGCTTTACCGGACTGCCCGGGCCTTCGCGATGCTCGGAGTCAAGATCGTGCGCTGCGACATCCGCACGACAAACGGCCGCGCCTATGACACCTTTATTGTGACCGACCGGCTCGGACGACCGCTAGACTTCGAACGGGAACTGGGGTTCCTCAAGCGTGAAATCCTCTCCGACGCATTCTGAACCCTCAGGCTCCAGAAACCGGCTGAGACTTTTGTCATAGGTCCGTCAGGAATCCCCGGCTAGACTCGTCCCGGATGAGGAGGAGTCACTGTGGGTGCTGGTCCCCGAAAAACCATCCGGCTTGCCGCGAAGTCTGTTGACCGGACCTCCCGCGAATACGAGAAAAACTACCGGCGTATCCGGAAGCACGGAGACGAAAAGTCCATCCACTTGCTCCGGGTTTCCACCCGGCGTCTGCTCGCCATGATGGACCTGTTCAACGGACACATCCCTGCCAGCATCAGCAAGAAGGCCCGAAAGCGTGCAAAAGGAATTTTCGCCGGCCTTGGGCCGCTGCGCGACCTACAGATCCAGATCCAGCTGCTACCGTCCCTCACCCCAGAAACCGATGACATTGAGCCATTCTATGCCGAACTCCGGGCCGAAGCTGAAATCCTTGCTGGCGCCCAGTTCCAGAAGCTCCCCCCGAAGGTGCCAGGCAGCATCCGAAAAACCGTCCGCGCCCTCGTGGATTTCCTTGAGACCACGAAAGAAAACGGAGATGGCACTGCTCTCGGGCTGGAGCTCCACCACAAGGTTGACACCGCCTTCCGGAAAGTCCGGCAGCTTGCTTCCCGCGCGGACCCCTCAAAGCCAGAGACGATCCATGCACTCCGCATCGCCTTCAAGCGGTTCCGGTATATGGCGGAGTTTCTGGCACCACTGACACCGAGCATTAACAGGGAAACCCTCGATCGGTACCGCTGGTTCCAGCAGACCATGGGTGACATCCAGGATATCTGCGGGCTCGAAGGCAGGCTTTCCCGGTTTACCGCGACACGTCCGGTGAAATCCCGGAAGCCCTACGCCAGTGCCCTGAACGAAGTGCGGCAGGAACGGGACGCCCGCATCCAGAAACTCATGAAGGCGATGCCGGAGATTCCACTTCTGTGGGAAGCAGGGCCCTGAGCTGCCGGTCATGCCGGGCAGGCAGCATTACCAGCGCAACCCAGGCACCAAGCAATGCCAGGAACATGTCCCACTGGGCATCCCAGGGATCACCCTGCGTTCCCAGAAACTCGACGGCACCGTCGGCGACCAGTACCGCTGCCCACCATTCGACCAGTTCATAGAAGGCACTGAAGGCGAGCGGTACACTGAATGACAAGAAGAAGAGCCAACCTCCCCGCTGGAGCGGCGTCCGGCGGAGCAGAAGTTCCCGGGTGAGGACCGCCGGAACAAACCCTTGGGCAAAATGGCCCAGACGGTCGAAATGGTTCCGTGAAAGATCAAAGGCATCCTTTACCCAGTCGCCAAGCGGAACCCGGGCATAGGAGTAGTGGCCACCAAGCATCAGGCCCAGGGCGTGGGCAAATAACAGGCGGTATAGAAGCGGGGTCAGAGGAAAAGTCCGGCGGGTAATGTAGCAGAGGACCAGACCGATCATTGCCGGCAGCACTTCCATGACCCAGGTAAGCCGGTCAAAAGGATTGATCCCGGAGATGACCAGCGCGGCAATGGCCAGACAGAAAAGAACCCGTGCCTCGGTACGGCTCAGGCCACCGGCCACGGAGGTCATGCTGCTGCACCTTCCCCCGGCAACCGGTCCACAGGCGCGAAGGCTGCCATGACAGTTGGCTGCATGATATGTAGATTAAGCGGATCCCCGACGGAAGAAAAACCGGAAAATCGAGGCCAACTGGCCTGAAATACTCACCTTTTCTTCAATGGAAACAGGAGAAACAGGAAAAAACTGGTGGGCGATACAGGATTCGAACCTGTGACTTCCACCGTGTGAAAGTGGCACTCTACCGCTGAGTTAATCGCCCATAACCTGCCCGGAGGGATATGCCCGCCAACAGGCAGAAGAGGCCCGTCCTATAGAGAAAAACCCAACCCCCGTCAACCGTATGTCTCCGCCTTGACGCTCCCGGCCCCGGACACTAAACACGGGGTTTCCGAAACACCCCCTTGGGGCTTTCGGGTGGTGGAACGACACTCCGGACGGCCGGGGGTGGCCCGGAGAAAAGTCCGGGTAGTGGAGAAAATCCCGCTCCGGGTTCGTCTAATGGTAGGACAGCAGGTTTTGATCCTGTGAATGGGGGTTCGATTCCCTCACCCGGATCCAGCTTACTCGGCAACCAGCAGGCAGCAAACGAAAGTCCAGAACCGTGCAAGTCGGCAAGATCAAACTGTTTTCAGGCAATGCCAACCAGCCCTTGGCCAAGGCGGTGTCGAACTATCTCGGCATACCGCTAGGCCGGGCATCGATAAAACGGTTCGCTGACGGTGAGGTGTTCACCCAGATCGACGAAAACGTCCGTAACATGGATGTTTTTATTGTTCAGCCCACCTGCACCCCGGTCAACGACGCTGTAATGGAACTGCTCATCATCATGGATGCTGTACGCAGGGCATCAGCCGCCTCCATCACGGCCGTGATCCCCTACTATGGCTATGCGCGGCAGGACCGGAAGGTTTCCCCCCGGACCCCCATCAGCGCCAAGCTCGTGGCAGACCTGATCCAGACCGCCGGCGCCGACCGGGTGCTCGCGATGGACCTCCATGCGGGCCAGATACAGGGGTTTTTCAACATCCCGGTGGACAACGTTTTCGCAACGCCGGTACTGCTGCGGGAAATATCGAACCTGAAGCTGTCCGACATCGTCATTGTCTCTCCGGATGCAGGCGGTACCGAAAGGGCACGTGCCATCGCCAAGCGGCTCGATGCCCAGCTGGCCATCATCGACAAACGCCGCCCGATGCCAAACGTGGCGGAAGTGGTGAACGTGATCGGTGACGTCCAGGGCAAGGACGCTGTTATCATCGACGATATCATCGACACCGCCGGTACGCTGTGCGCGGCCGCCCAGGTCCTACACGAAAAGGGTGCGCGTTCGGTATATGCCGCCGCGACCCACGGGATATTCTCGCCGCCCGCCATCGAGCGAA
Source organism: uncultured bacterium (assembly GCA_964606035.1). Taxonomy (GTDB): domain Bacteria; phylum JAGRBM01; class JAGRBM01; order JAGRBM01; family JAHCIT01; genus CAZMGV01. Next base: position 13,988 of record CAZSFB010000014.1, read on the forward strand.
TCGACAAGAGTGTCCTGACAAAAGTGCTCGTCACCGACACGATTCCGCTGTCGCAGGCGGGCATGTCGAGCGAGAAACTTGTCCAACTCAGCGTCGCCGAGCTGCTTGGCGAGGCGATCAAGAGGATCTACTACGGAGAGTCGCTCAGCCAGCTCTTCGTATAGCAAAGGCTTTGAATTGGCCGGGACCGGGGTCCGTTGTGGGGCGCCCGTAACAGGCTTGAAAATGGAGAAAGTAAAATGTCCGCTCAATCCCAGTCACTGACCGTCACCCTCCGCGAGGACTCGAGCAAGAGCTCGACCAAGCGACTGCGCGAAACCGGGTTCGTCCCCGGCATCTTCTACGGGCCGGGAACCGCGCCCGTGAAAGTCGCCACCAATGCGAAATCCCTGCTCGCCGCCGTAAAAACAGAGCGAAAGGAAAACACACTCCTTCAGCTCAAGACCGAGAAGGGCGGTACGAACGTCGACGGCAAGTACGTCCTCCTGAAGGACTACCAGCGTGATCCTATCAGCCGGGATCTGGTCCATGTGGACTTCCTGGAAGTCGCACTGGACCGCGAAGTCCGCGTTGAGGTTCCGGTGCACACGACTGGCAAGTGCAAGGGTGTCACCGAAGGCGGCGTTCTGACGCTACTTATGCACAAGATCGCCCTGTGGTGTCTCCCGGACCGGATTCCACCATTCCTCGAGGTTGACGTCACGAACCTGGATGTGGGCCGAAGCCTCCACACCACGGACGTGAAGTTCCCCGAGGGCATCCGCCCCGCCTATCACACTGTCCGCACGATCGCTGCGGTCGTGGCACCGGAACAGGAAGAGAAGCTGACGGAAGCCCAGGCCGCCGAAGCTGCTGCCGCCGCTGGAGCTGCCGCCGCATCGGCCGCTGCCGGTGCTGCTGCTGCCGCCCCCGCGGCAGGTGCCGCTGCCCCCGCGGCAGGTGCGAAAGCTCCCGCTGCAGGTGCAAAGGCCCCGACCGCCGGTGGCGACAAAAAGAAGTAATCCGGAACTGGCGGCGGTTGCATGAAGCTCGTCGTCGGGCTCGGAAATCCAGGCCCGAAGTACCGCTATACGCGGCACAACATCGGATTCCTGGCCGTGGAGCGCCTGGCCGAAAGGCTGGGCGCTTCGCGTTCGGTCCAGAAATTCGATGCGATCGCCTTCGAGGCCCGGATCGGCCAGGAACCGGCCTGGATCATCGAGCCACAGACCTTCATGAATCTTTCCGGCCGGAGCGTTGCAGCCTTTTGCCGGTTTTACCGGCTGACCCCTGCGGATGTGATCGTGCTCCATGACGAGATTGATCTTCCGCTGGGAAGGATGCGGATCCGCCAGGGCGGTGGTGCTGCCGGGCACAACGGCCTGCGCAGTATCATCGCCGACACGGGTTCGGCGGAGTTTTACCGGATCCGGCTCGGAGTCGGACGACCGATGGATGCATCGGTCCGCGTCGTTGACTGGGTGCTCCAGCCCTTTGCAGAATCCGAACTGGACAAGGTCTCCGGACTGGTCCAGGCCGCTGCAGAAGCAGTTTCGGTGCTTGTCGAGGAAGGGCTCCAGAAGGCACAGGAGCAGTTCAACCGGAAACCGGACACGGAACCGGCCGGATAAACTTTTCAGGAATACAGAGAACAGGCAGATATATACAAATGGCACTTCAGGTCGGAATCGTCGGTCTCCCGAATGTTGGTAAATCCACGCTTTTCAACGCACTTACCGCTGCGGGGATCCAGGCCGAGAATTATCCCTTTTGCACCATCGAGCCAAACCACGGCATTGTCGAGGTTCCAGATCCGCGTGTGAAAAAACTGGTCGAGCTGGCGAAGCCACAGAAAACCGTAAACGCCACGGTCGAGTTTGTGGATATCGCCGGGCTCGTGAAAGGCGCTTCCAAGGGCGAGGGGCTCGGAAACCAGTTTCTGGGCCACATCCGCGAAGTTGACGCCATCGTGCACGTGGTTCGCTGCTTTGAGGATGCGAACGTCATCCACGTGGACGGAGGGATCAATCCTGCCCGCGATGTAGAGGTGATCGAGATCGAGCTTGTGCTCGCGGACCTGGACACCGCAGTCAAACGCCACGAGCGATCGGCCAGCAAGGCCAAATCTGGCGACGCGAAACTCAAGGCCGAGGCGGACTTCTTCAAACTGGTTCGCGACACCTTGGAGAAGGGGCTTCCGGCCTCCACCATCACCGTACCGGATGATCAGCTGGCCGAGTTTCGGGCGTGCCACTTCATCACGGCCAAACCGGTACTTTTTGTAGCGAACGTGGATGAAACCGGCCTCAAGTCCGGAAATGCCCATGTGGAATCGCTGAAAAAGATCGCCGCCCAGCGCAAGGCCGGCGTCATCTCAATCTGTTGCAAGATCGAGTCTGAAATCGCTGAACTGGACGGTGACGACAAACTGGCATTTTTGTCTGACCTTGGACTGGAAGAACCGGGCCTGAACCGTCTCATCCGTGCGGCTTACGAGCTTCTCGACCTCATTACCTACTTTACCGTTGGCGAAAAGGAGGTCCGGGCCTGGCCCATCAGGACCGGCACAAAGGCCCCGCAGGCGGCCGGGAAGATCCACACGGATTTCGAGCGTGGATTCATCCGTGCAGAAGTCATCCACTATGCCGACTATGCGGCGGCCGGATCCGAGCACGCGGCCCGGGAAGCCGGGAAGCTCTCAACCGAGGGCAAGGAATACGTCGTGCTGGACGGCGACGTGATGCACTTCAGGTTTAATGTCTGACTATCTGACAATCTTCACATCGTGCTTGCCTTCGGCCGTATAAACGAGGGCGTTGATCCCCACATCCTCCAGCCTGCCGATGCGTTTCAGGATTGCGAGATTGAGCCCGATCTCATAGGTTTTCGGCCACTCCATCGGGAGCTGGTCCACTGGGGTACCGAGAAGCACCTTGCTGGCCATCACCGCCAGTTGGGTACCGGCAGCCCGGCCCGACGGCGAGAGGGAAAGGGCCGCACCTGCATTTACATGAACCGGGCTAAAGGTATAGAGCGGCGTATTGTCCCGCAGGGAAAAACGCAGGATCTCCCGGAGGTTTTCCACCCTGAGGATCATAGGGTCGTCAGGGATCCACAGCATGTCGATCTTCCCGGTGAGGCTCGTAAGCGCCCGCTCGATATCCTGGTCCACGTCCACGCGAAACTTGAGAAGCGAGATTCCGGCTTCCTTTGCCGCTTCTTCCATCCAGTTCACTTCAAAACCGGAGTTTGACGGGTTGTAAACGACACCAAGCCTGCGGAGGCCCGGATAGATCCGGCGCAATATCTGAACCTGTTCCTGGGCGCGGATAGTAAAATTGACTCCGCGCATCCGGGGTCCCCGGAGCTGTGTCGTTGAGTTGTCCACGGCATATGTGAACAGCATGGGCACATCGGCAAGGAACTCCCTGGCGACCAGTGCGGCCCGGGTACCAATGGCGATTGCCAGCGGCGGCTTGGAACGGTTCAACGCCTGAAGCTGCTCCTTCAGGGTTTCCCTGTCCGACGGCAATGACACCATTTCCACCGGCCGTATGGTTTCCATGGTCGCCTTAAGCCCCTCAAGAACTGAAAGCAGCTGCGAGTCCGGGTCCGAAAACAGGACCTTGACCGTTTCATCTGCCCGCACACGAGCGGGGATAAGCACAGCCGCGGCAAGCCACAGGGCCGGCAGAAGGCGTCTCAGCGGATACATGAAGGATTATTTACAACAACGGAAGCCGATCTGCGAGTCTTTTGTTGCCGGCTGGAAGTTCTCCCGGAAGGCGCAGCGGGTGGCCCAATCCGGGCGTGAATGGGAACCACCCCGTACCACCTTGTCCGAGCTGGATTCCGACCAGGCGGTGGAAGTCCACTCCCGAAGGTTTCCGGACATGTCGAACGCGCCGTAACTGTTCGTACACTGGTTGTGCTTTCCCGCAGGCGCGAGAGGCCGGTCCGCACCAGACTGGTCACGGGTATTACAGCTCCTGGCGTTGAAAAGATCACCGTAGGGATACCGGGTTTCCTTGGGACCCTTGCAGGCTTTCTCCCATTCCGCTTCCGAGCAGAGCCGCTTGCCTGCGCTTTCACAGGCCGCTTTCGCATCCGTCCAGCTCACATTTGCCCGTGGCTGGGCACCTTCCTCATTGGGCGACTCGAATCGGTCGATACAAAAATCCGGCACACCGGTCGGCGTAAGGGGCTTCTCGGCGAAATCCCTTGCACTGTCGTCAGGCGATGAACCCATCTTAAAACTGCCCCCCTTCACAAAGACCATCCCCGACGGACAGTTCCCCACCGATGGAGTGGGCTCCGCCGAAGCCACAGCCTTCGGTTTTTCCTCTTTGACCACAGGTTTCGGAGGCTCGGTCTTTGCTGGAGCGGGAGGCGGGGTCACAGGGCGTACAGCTTCTGCCGGCTTGGTCTCTTTCGGTGCAGCCACGACAGGCTTCTCCTCACGTGTGATGGAGACGGCGGCAGCCGGTGCGGGAGTTTTTTCCGGCTCCTCGGCCTTCACCGTGACAGGCTCAGGCGGTGGTGCTGGCTTCGCCGTTTCAGCAGCCGGCTTTTCCGGGGTACTGGAAATAGCCGAAACCGGCGACTTGGGTTCTTCATCCGATCCGCCACCGAGCGCGAAATAGCCGCCCACACCCGCCAGCAGAATCACAGCGGCCAAAATGAGTCCGACGGGAGGCCCCTTCTTGGCCGGTGGGGGACTCCAGCTCTCAGCGGTTGGCAGCGAAGCCGGACGTTCAGGTTCCGGCTTTGGAGGCGGCGGAGCCACCGGCTCCGGGGGTGGAGGCGGCTCAGCCCTTGCCGCCTTGGGCGGAGGTGGTGGAGGCGGCGGCTCCGCTTCCACTGGTTTCATTGGCGGAGGCGGAGGCGGTGGTGGCGGCTCGGCCCTTGCCGCCCTGGGTGGCGAAGCGGGAGCAGGTGGTGCGGCCTCTGCTTTCGGCGCCTCTTTCGCAACGGCCTCTTTCCACCGTGATAGAACTTCTCCGGCGGACTTTGGACGCGATCCCGGCTT